>JANPGA010000089.1:0-16491 GCA_031423735.1 Bacteroidota bacterium
GATTACTGGTGTACCACATGCTAGTGATTCCAGCATTACATTGGGAAGATTATCTTCTCTTGAAGGTAAAATAAAAATATCTGCAGCACAATATAATAAACTCATTTGTTTTTCCTCATTAATGGTATCTATGTTTATGCAGCTTTCTGGAATATTAAGTTTGGAGTTATTAGCACCCACACTTACAAGAACAACATCATCGCCTAGTTGTAGGCCTTTTAACGATTCGCACAAAATATCAAATCCTTTTCTATAATTCATCCTGTCTTGTGAAACAAAGAGTAAAATTTTTTTATGTTCTGGCAAATTAAAGCTTTTTCTCGCTAGAACGCTTGACTGAATTTTAAAAACAGACATATCCAAACTATAATAAATAGTTTGTTGTTTTTTATCTTTTAGTATGCTTTTGGAAACGAGATGTTGCATCCATTGTGAAGGAGTGATTATATATAAATTTTTAAAAGTATATATATTTTCTTTTTCTTGAATTAATGATTTTTCTAGTTCTCTCATCGTTTGTTCATTACGCATTTTATCACCGAAATAATGAAATCCACCGAGAAATGGATTCATATCATGTAGAGTCCATACTATTGGTTTTTTTATAGATTTAAAAAATGAAGGATAATTTATAAATCCAGATACCCAATGAAGGTGTATTATATCAGCATCTTGAATTAATGGATGATCTTCAACTTTATAATCACTATGAGGAAAGGAAAAAATTTCGTATGAATAAGGATATGCTTTAAGAATTTCTGTATTTTTTTCAGCGATAGTAATTGGTAACCCAAACTTCCTTTTTAGTTTTTGTAAATAACTTAATTTTATTTTATGAGTATTGGTAAAAGTTGATGATGCTTCTGTATCACCTGAGTTAAATAATGATAAAAATGATGAATCTACTCCGCCACATAATAATGCTTTATGTAAACGAGCTGCAGCTATTCCCGCGCCTCCCTTATCGGAAGTACTTATATGAACTATTTTCATTCTCTAATTCCATAAATATTGAGCTGCATATCCATACCGCTATACGTATTTATTTTCATGAATGGATTAGCAGATGTAAGCCCCGGTGATGAAATATAAATACGAAAACCTGATTTGCTAAGTATTTCAATAAGCACATTTAGCTCTTGTGGCTTATCAATAAATGAATGATACTCCACAAATATTTTTTTTACATTTTGAAGAAGATCTTTGCAATCTTCAAGAACAACTGTTTCAGCTCCTTCAATATCAATTTTAAGAAAGTCAACTTGCTTTGTTAAATATGGCCTTAATGAAACGGTTTTTACTTCAATCACATTTTCATTTTCAATTGAAGCAATTCTACCACCATCAGCTCCTTCTGAAAAGAAGCGTAAAACAGTTTCTTCATTCCAAAGTGCTTTCTTTATAAGTTTTATATCAGAGTAACCAAAGGTTTTTAAATTAGTAGATAATGCAAGAAAAATTTTATCATCAGGTTCAAAAGCAACAATTTCTGAATTTGGAAAAAGCTCCTTAAAATAAAGAATACTTAAACCAATATTGGCTCCGCAATCAATAATGTAAGGACGATCAGTTGTAGTTGTGAATTTATAAATATTATTTTCAAAAAGCTCTTTTTTTATAAATTCAAAAGAAGCAATATCTAGTATTTCTAATTTTTTACCATTAAAATTTACTGTAGTAGCAACATAGCGTGGGAGACCTTCAATGCGTTTAATTTCATTATCCAACTTAATATATCCTGGTTTCCACCTACGTTTAATATTTTCTTTTATACTTTTTGGAATAATTTCTTTTAGCTTCTTGCTTAATTGAAATGGCTGCACATTTATTTCTTTATAAAAGCGTTTCAATAATGGATATACCTTTTTGTAATTACGTATTGGTAATTTTATGACTTGTACATACGTAGCTAATTGAGGTATTTTAAAATTATTGCTTTCACCACAATTTTCACCGCTATTATCAAGTCCTATGTTTTGAACAAGTGAAATTGCAGGGTGAAGACAAAGTCCATTATTGATAAACACACTAAATTGCCATTTTACTGCCCATGTTTTTATTAAACCAGATAAATTATTTTCTAGTTGTTTTACAAACTGATTTGTTCCATCAAAATCAATTTCTCTAAAATAGGGTAATGCATATGCTTCAGCCATCAAAATTCTTCCATTATTATTGTATTTTTTCCATGCACGTTTCCAAGTTGCCCATCCCCAGCAAGACGTTTGTCGATAGAAAAATGTTTCAGGCAATGTGCCCTTAACGGGGAACATATACCCTGAAATATGCATTACTTTTTCTTCTGATTGATAAATTGTTAAGGCATCATTCATGTATTTTAGAAATCCTTTAGATGTTATTATATCATCTTCAAGTACAATTACTTTTCCATAATCATTAACAACTTCGGTAACTCCACTTACAATATTATCGGCAAGTCCATAATTCCGATCTCTTTTAGTATAAATAACTTCTTTGCACCACTTTTTACTTTTTACAATTTTTTCTACTTTTTCAATATCATGTAACTCAGCATTTGTAGCATTATTTTTAGCCCCATCAGCAAAAACAAATAAAATAGAATCTTTAGCCAGTGAATTTTGCTCCAAAGCTTCAAGCGTTTTTAATGTATGATCAGGGCGCTTAAATACGAATAGTACAATTGGTGATAAGTCTATCATGTTTTTAAAGGCTAGTAATAAATTTAAAATTTTCTGAACAAATTAGGTATGTCTGTTTTATTCCAGAATAAACACCTTCAGAATATTTTATTCCTTTTTGATTCAATAATTCTTTTAATTTAACTACCGTTTCTTGCTCTCCGATTCTTTCGTAATCGTCTATTAAAATAACAAACTGTTCTGAAATAAGATTGTTTTCAAATAACTCTACAATTTGATAACGTGAATAATGGCTACTACCCCAAGGACCATCAACAATTACGAAATCAAATTTTTCTTTTTCAAGACTACTAATTAAACCTTTATATAGATTTACTTCTTGACCATGGATAATTCTTTTTTCGATATCTAATAAAACAGTATGTGATGAAACATCAAATGTACTTTTGGAAAAAAATGTTAACCAGTTGTTGTCTTGTTCAATAATTTTGTACTTTATTTCTGGATTAGAAACATGATATTGATAGAGAAGCCTACTGCTTTCTCCTAATCCGAATTCAAGTATATTTTTTGGCTTAATGGTATCATAAATCCTAAATATTAAATAGAGCATTTGATATCCAGCCGCCCAACGACCAGGATTAAATGTTCGGTTTGTTAACCATTTAGAATCAGATATTGAATTATTAAAAACATTTGCCCAATAGATTTCATCAAGTTTTTTATTTACTTCGTTCAGCCTGTCGTTTGTTTTGTCGACCTTATCAGTAAGTGCTCTAAATTTTTTTAATAACATGTTTTTATTTTATTGAAAATGCAGTTACAAAATAGCCCTGTCCTTCAGAAATGTTCTTCCCTGTTCCATAAAAATCTTTGTAATGCATTGCTAAACCAGAAGCGTTTTGAATCCAGTCAGCAATCCCTAAGTCTGTTCTACAAAATAAGCTAAGAGTATAGTTACCTTGATTGAGTAACATTTTATCTATAATAAAATGAATTGATGTTTGACCTGCTTCAATTTTATCTTGGTATATAGAAGTACTTAGCCAAGTAATGCGGTTTCCTAATACATCATTAATTCCAACATCTATATTCGATTTTTTATTTAAATAGAACTCTGGTTTAGTTTCAAAATCTATAATAATTTCGAGAGATTCGCCTGTAGCAAAATCTGTTTTTTCAACTTTATTTTTATCTATAAATCTGATATCAGTAAATTTCAATAGGCCATTTACATTATTGCGAGGGATATCCGCAAGTTTCATTTTTGAAATTAAATTTTGATCAATAAGATATTCATCCAAAATGTTATCAATATTTCCACTCACTGAAAGTGTTCCGTTTTTTAAAATAACTCCTGATGTGCAAAGGTTTTTAATTGCAGACATATTATGACTTACAAATAAAACTGTTCGACCATCATTCACACTAATTTCTTTCATCTTGCCAATACACTTTTTTTGAAATTCTAAATCACCAACGGCAAGTACTTCATCTACTATCAAAATATCGGGCTTAAGGTGTGCTGCAACGGCGAAGGCTAATCTTACGTACATTCCACTACTATACCTTTTTACAGGAGTATCAATATATCTTTCAACTCCACTGAAATCAACTATCTCATCAAATCTTGATTTAATTTCAGTTTTTCTCATTCCGAGAATTGCTCCATTAAGAAAAATATTTTCTCTGCCTGATAACTCAGGATGAAATCCTGTTCCAACTTCTAATAAAGATGCTATTTTTCCTTTCACTTTAAATGTTCCTGTGGAAGGTTTTGTGGTACGTGAAAGGATTTTTAATAAAGTCTATTTACCTGCACCATTTCTTCCAATAATACCTAAAACCTCACCTTGATTTACATTAAAGCTCACATCTTTTAACGCCCAAACTAAGTCACTATTTCCTTTCGTAGTTCGGTCGTTACTTTCGCCAATCATTAAATTCGGATCTTCCTTTCCTCTCATTAATGCCCACCAACGATTCAAATCATGACTAAGCGTACCGCTACCTACAGTCTTTAAATTGTATTGTTTACTTATGTTCTCTATTTGAATCGCTATGCTCATTGTTTTTTGAAAATGTTAAACAGTATCCATAAAACTTTTTTCTACTTTATTAAAAATTAGTATAGAAACAAATAAAAACACTACTGTAAAAATAATACTGTAACCTATTGAAATTAGACTGTAAGTTGCTGGAATTCCAAGAAAGGCAGCCTTAAAGGTTTCAATTATTGGAGTCATTGGGTTGAGTTTTACAATGGTAAGCATGATTCCACTAAATTTCGAAAAAGGCAAAATTACTGGTGTTGCGTACATCATTAATTGAACCCCAAAAGAAACCAGAAAACGAAGGTCACGGTATTTTGTGGTAAAAGATGAAATTGTAATTCCTAAAGCTAATCCCATAAATCCCATTAATGCAATAAGAATAGGTATTAGAGCTATTAGGCTATTAGGTTGAAGTGTATCATTGTTTGGATACATTATTAGGAAAACTCCAATAAAGAGTGCAAATTGAATAAGAAATTTAAGCAATGAACTGATAATAACTGACAAAGGGGAAATTAATCGAGGAAAATAAACTTTTCCAAAGATGGCTGCATTATTTACAAAAGTATTGGAGGTTACATTTAAACATTCTGCAAAATAATTCCAGCAAGTAATTCCTGCTAGGTAAAATAGAAATTGAGGCTTTCCATCGGTACTTAAACCAGCCATATTTCCAAAAACTAAAGTGAATGTTAATGCAGTAAGTAGGGGTTGAATAAAAAACCATAAAGGACCGAGAATGGTTTGTTTATATATAGAAACAATGTCCCTACGAACAAAAAGCATCAATAAATCACGATAATGCCATAGTTCACCGAAATTGATATCAAATAAAGAAGATTGCGGCTTTACTATTAAATCCCAATTTTCATCACCTTTTTGCATATAATTTCATACAGGAAAAGGGCTAAATTTTGTAATTCTAAACCTGCGTGGTCAACAAAATTATTCTAAATTTTTTAATAAGGCGATATGGAGATAAAAATTTAACGAACTTTGCACCCTTACCAGATACTAAGTCGCATACATTACTTCCTAATTTTGAATGATTAATCCACTTGTTTCTGTAATTGTACCTTGCTATAATCAAGCAGAATTCCTTTCTCAAACTTTAGAAAGTGTGTTGAATCAATCCTGGCATAACTGGGAATGTATAATAGTTAATGATGGTTCAATCGATGAAACCGAAAAAATAGCCTTGGAATGGTGTTCACAGGATAATAGATTTTTATATTTTAAACAAAAAAACTCAGGTGTTAGTGTCGCTAGAAATAATGGATTAAAGCAAGCAAAAGGAGATTATTATCAATTTCTTGATGGAGATGACATTATTCGTAATGATAAGTTTAAACTGTCATTAGATTTGGCAAATAGTGAAGAAGAGTCAATTCTTGTAATTAGTAATTTCAAAATGTTTACTAATAATTTAAAAAACGAATCTGAGCCTTACTGTAAATTAATCCCATCAGAATTTAATTATGTTTCCTTCTTAAAAAAATGGGATGTCGAATTTACGATTCCAATTCATTGTGGATTTTTTGATAGACGATCTTTGGATGGATTTTTGTTTAATGAAAACTTAAGTGGAAGAGAAGATTGGTTTATGTGGCTTTATGCTATAAAAAATTCAACTAAAAATATTTTTATTGATGAACCTCTTGCGTTATATCGCAAAAATAGTAGTGGAGCAACAAAGCAATATTTAATGATGCAACAAAATTTTATTGCAGCCAATAAAGTTATTTATGAAATGCTTGATCAAGAAGGGAAACAAATAATTTTCAATAAAATATTGGATATCTATTCTATTGAAAGTTTGAAAAATGCAAAAGTGATTGAGATGGGGTTGGATCTTCAAAATTTTATTGAAATTGAAACAGGTAAAAAGAAATTAGGGTTTGTTGGCGCTTTCTTTTATAGATTTTTGCGCAAGGTTGGAAATACAATTATAAAGGGGAAAAATAATACCTAATGGGATTATTTAGTAATAGACTTAGAACAATTGTTGGTGAAGATGCTAGTCTGGGAAAGTCGCTTTCGCGATTGTTTTATTATGCAGCAAATAAAAAAAGACTTTCAAAATTAGTATTCAGCACAATCCCATTTATTAAGAAAAAAATTACTTACGATCAATGGTTAAAGCAGTCGAATTCTATTGATGAAAAAGTTATCATCAATGAAATATTGGCTTTTCCACGAAATCCGAAATTGTCGGTGGTTGTTTTTGGCGATCAAGAGAAGTTGATAAATGAGACGATTTTAAGTTTAAATAATCAAAGGTATTCTATATATAAGATTTATGTTTCAGATAAAATTTACAATACTTTTATAGGAGTTTTACCAATTGATTTATTAAAGATAAATCCAAATTTATTTGATAAGGAGGAATTTATTTTATTTTTAAATGCTGGAGATTTACTCTCTGAAGATTGCCTGTTTGAAGTAGCAAAAAGAATCAGTGAGGAAGAATCAATCAAATGTATTTATTTTGATGAAGACATAATCACTCCTGAAGGAGAAAGGCTATCACCAAAATTCAAACCGGGATGGAGCCCTGATCTTTTAGCAAATACTAATTATGTTGAACATGCATTTATGCATCATTCACTTTTTAAAGACGTACAATTAGAATCGAATTACGCTCAATCGTTTACTTATAAACTGTTGAGATCTTTTAATTTTAAAAGAGATGAAATTATTAATATTAAAAAAGTATTGTTAAGTACAACTGTTTTAAATATTAATGAATTATCAGAAAATGATTCATATCCTAAATTGTTGAGTGAAAGCAAACTTATTAGTATCATAATTCCTACACGCAACAAATCAGAATTAGTTAATCAATGTATTTTATCAATTATTGACACCTCAACATATAAAAACTTTGAAATTGTTTTAGTTGATAATAGGAGCGATGAAGTTGAATTGAAGTTATTGCTGCAAGAGTTTATGTCGAGAAAAGATATTCGCTTTAAAGTAGTTTATGCCGATATTGATTTTAATTTTTCAAAAATTTGTAATATAGGTGTAGAAAATTGTGAAGGTGAATTACTGGTTTTTCTGAACAATGATGTTAAGATAATTTCTCCTGATTGGCTTGAACAAATGGCATACTATGCCCAACAAGATCACATAGGGGCAACTGGTGCAAAATTGCTTTACCCTGATAATACTATTCAGCATGCAGGAATTGTGCTTGAACAAGAATCCATAAGTCGACATTTATATTTAGGGAAGGAGGAAAAAGAAGTGGTGGAAAATAATGCCCTAAATTTTACACGAAATTATCTTGCATTAACAGCTGCATGTTTGATGATAAGCCGAGATAAATTTAATTCAGTTGGTGGTTTTGATCCTCAATTTGAAGTTGAATTTAATGATATTGATTTGTGTTTGAAGTTGTATGAAAAAAATCTATATAATGTATTTGTTTCTAGTGTAAAAATATTTCATTTCGAGTCTTCAACTCGAAGACATCCACATTCAGATAATGCTTCTTATAAAAGGCATCTCGAAGAAGTAGCGTTAATGAACGGTAAATGGATGAAGTATTTATTAAATGATCCTTATAATACAAAGCGCTTTTGACTTTATGCAACTAAATAAAAGTAATACGAATAAGGAAATTTATCTTTTATTAAGAGACAAGGTAAAATATTTATTAAGTCTTAGGAAACTAGAAAATTCAAATGAAGTTGCAGATATTGCAGACTCAATTAATCAAGTGGTTTCAACTAATTTAAATTCTAATAAATCTAATAATCAATTAAAAACTTTTCTTAAATCACTTAAGCAAACTTTACCAGAATGGGTAATGTTTAATTCAATATCAAGTTTGTTTTATAAATTAGTTGAAAGGGTAATTGATGCTAAAGTAATATCGATACAAAAGAACATTAAAACTAATTTAATTCTTTTTGGCACTTCACTTCCTCAAAAATTTGAATTCCCCATTGCTACAAATTCACCTCTAGTTTCTATAATTATTCCAGTCCATAACAAATACGAATATACACATCGTAGTTTGTTTTCAATCAGGGAGCATTCGATTGGAGTTGATTATGAAGTTATAATTGCTGATGATGCATCCACGGATGAAACTTTTAATATTAAAGATAATATTAAAAATTTAACCATAAGTAGAAATGATGTGAGTCTTGGTTTTTTAGAAAACTGTAATACGGCCGCATCATTAGCAAATGGAAAATATATTTTGTTTTTAAATAATGATACTGTTGTACAACCAAACTGGTTGAATAGTTTAGTAAATTTACTTGAGAATGATTCTACTATAGGAATGACAGGCTCAAAATTGATTTATCCTGATGGACTTTTACAAGAGGCTGGTGGAATAATATGGAGTGATGGCTCAGGATGGAATTACGGCAAGTTTGGCCAACCAAATGCACCTGAGTATAATTATTTGAAAGAAGTGGATTTTATTTCAGGTGCATCTATTTTGATACGATCGTCACTATGGAATGAAATTGGTAGTTTCGATAAACGCTTTATTCCTGCATATTATGAAGATACTGATTTAGCATTTGAAGTTAGAAAGAAAGGGTATAAAGTAGTTTATCAACCACTATCCGTTGTTGTGCATTTTGAAGGAATATCTCATGGAACAGATACTAATAGCGGAATTAAAAATTATCAATTAGTCAATAAAGAAAAGTTTGTTACTAAATGGAAGAACGAATTAGAAAAGGGTCAATTTAAAAATGAATCACAATTATTTTTAGCTAGAGATCGAAGTAAGAATAAAAAAACAATGTTGTTTATCGATCATTTTGTACCAGAACCGGATAAGGATGCAGGTGGCAAATCGTGTATGCAATATTTACAACTCTTTACGGAGATGGGTTTCAATATTAAATTTATCGGAGATAATTATTTAAAAGCAGAACCTTATACTACTGCGTTACAACAGATGGGTGTTGAAGTTTTATTTGGGTATCATTACCAACAAAATTGGAAAGAATGGTTTTTACAAAATCAAAATGATATTCTATGCGTATTTTTAAACAGGCCATTTGTTACCGCTAAATATATTGATTTTATAAAACTAAATTCTTCTGCTAAAATTATTTACTTTGGACACGACCTTCATTTTCTAAGAGAAGAGCGACAATTTCAAATTGAAAATGATAAGAGTCTATTGGATTCAGCTAAAAGATGGAAGGAAATAGAGCTTGATATTTTTTCTAAATCTGATTTAGTACTCTTCCCCTCTAATATCGAAGTTGAAGAAGTTAAAAATATTGATTCGAGTATTAATGCAGCAGTTATCCCATTAAATATTTTTAAAACCAGCACAGGAATTAAATCCGAGATCTTCCCAGATGATAAAAGGGATTTGCTTTTTGTAGGCGGATTTAATCATTTACCAAACGTAGATGCGATGATTTGGTTTTGTAAGGAGATATTTCCCCAAGTGCTAAAGATTAACAATCAAATTAAACTTTTTATTGTTGGTTCAAATATGCCAAAGGATGTTATTCAACTCGGTTCAGCAAACATTGTTATTAAAGGATTTGTGAGTGAGGAAGAGCTTATAAGGTTATATGAAAAATGCAAAATTGTTATTGCCCCTTTGCGCTTTGGCGCAGGAGTAAAAGGAAAAATTATTGAAGCAATTTATTATAGATGTGCTGTTGTTACCACTTCAATTGGTGTTGAAGGAATCGATAATTCAATGGGGTTAATCACAGTTAATAATGAATCGTTGAAATTAGCCGAGGATATTATTTCTCTTTATAATAATACTGAACGTTTAATAAAAATTTATAATGACTCTCCGCAATTTATTAATAAGTATTTTTCTCTCGAAAATGCACGAGGGTTTGTAGAAAAGTATATCAATTAGTAAATTCTGAATTAATGCATTTGATATAATGCTTTACTTTGCACATAATGATTGTCATCAACGGAAAATTTCTTACTCAACAATTAACCGGAGTACAGCGTTTCGCGTTGGAGATCACTCGTGAATTAGCCTTGATCCGTAATGACATTGTAATTGCAGCGCCTAACGAAAGTCTAATAATTCAACAAATCGACCTTCAAAATATTGAACATATTGGTAGAAAAGGAGGTGTACTTTGGGAACAAGCAGAACTTCCTCGATGGCTTAAGAAAAATGGATCTCCACTATTAATTAATTTATGCAATAGTGGTCCTCTATATTATAAGCCTGCAATTTCTGCCATTCATGATCTCGCAACTTTTGTCAATCCTGATTGGTTTAGCAAAATTTTCGCCTTTGCCTATCAATTGATGTTACCTATTTTATCAAAAAGATGTGAGATACTATTAACAGTAAGCGAGCAAATAAAAGGAGAATTAGTTAAGGAGTTTAAGGTGAATCCAAATAAGATTAAAGTCATTTTCAATGGTTTACCTCAAATTTTTTTAAATAATTTGCAAAAATCATCGCCGCTAAATAAAAAGCGTCAAATCTTGGCTGTAGGAAGTTTCGATCCTCGAAAAAACCATAATTTGCTTATGGATGCCTTTGCCAAATTATCCCAAAACGAAGATTGGAAACTAATCATTGTTGGTCGGGAATCTGATTTGTTTCACTACAAATATCAGCAACTCGCTGATAATGTTAAAGATAGGATCATTATCATTAATAGTTTAAGTGAAAGTGAGCTAGTTCAACTTTATCAGGAGAGTGAAGTTTTTGTAAGTCTTTCCGCTTATGAAGGATTCGGAATACCTGTTTTGGAAGCTATTTCAAATCAATGTAAAGTGCTGGTTTCCGATATTCCAGTATTTCATGAACTTTTTACTGGTTATGTTAATTTTACTAAGTTGGATTCTGAGTCAGTTAAGGTTGGTCTTGAAGAAATTATAGGAACGAAAAAGTTGCCAATCTCTACAACTTCATTACTTGAAAAGTTCTCTTATCGAAAAGCTGCTATTTCCATTGATGAATACATCAACAGTTTACCCTCAGTTAATTAGAAAGTTAGAACATTGTTAGGTGGTCAAATATATTTGTATTCTCTTCAAAATGAACTACATTTGCCCGCAATATGCGTGTAGCCATTGTACATGATTGGTTTACCAGTATAGGTGGGGCAGAAAAGGTCACCAAAGAACTACTGGAACTATTTCCCTCTGCGGAGGTGTTTTGTCTTGTTGATGCAATGGCACCAAAGGATCGTGAATATATTTTAGGCGATCGCGAAACTACTCCATCGCTTATTCAACGCCTTCCTTTTGCTAGAAAGTATTATCGACACTATCTTCCTCTTTTTCCTTACGCTGTTGAACAATTTGATCTTCGTAAGTTCGATTTAATTATTTCTTCTTCTACTTCTGTTGCAAAAGGTGTTTTAACAAATTATAATCAAGCACATATATGTTATTGCCATAGTCCAATACGTTATGCATGGGATTTATATCAACATTATGTTGAAGATTCGAAAGCAACGAATAGATTTGGTATGCCAATCTTCAAGTTGATATTACATTATATTCGTCAGTGGGATTATATTTCATCACAACGTGTAGATCATTTTATCGCCAATTCTCAAAATGTTGCGAACAGAATTAAAAAAGTTTACAATCGTGAAGCTTCAGTAATCTTTCCTCCAGTTGATGTACATAATTTAGGTATTATCGATCATAAGGAAGATTTTTATGTTACTGTTTCAAGATTAGTTCCATATAAAAGAGTTGATATTCTTATCAGAGCATTTAAGCGAATGCCAGATAGAAAATTAGTAATCATTGGTACGGGTCCGGAGTATAAACGACTTAAAAAATTGATGGGTAAGGCAAAAAATATCACAATGACCGGATATTTGCCAATGGAAGAAATGCGTTCTTATCTTCAACGTGCACGAGCTTTTGTTTTTGTTGCTGAAGAAGACTTTGGTATTACTCCAGTGGAAGCCCAAGCGTGCGGCACCCCTGTAATCGCATATGGAAAGGGCGGTTTATATGAAACAGTACTTCCTGGAGATACTGGAATCTTTTTTGATCGTCAGTCAGAAGAACATATTATTGCTGCAATAAAAAAATTCGAATTAAGAGGTGTTAGATTTAATGCATATGAAATTCGTCAGCATGCAATGAAATTTAATACAGAACGCTTTCATCGTGAATTTCTAAAAAGTGTAAATTCAATTATTAATTATGAGGATGCCCGTTTCCCGAGCATTATCTAATTTCAAAGGGCTGTTAATAATTCTTCCAGCCCTAATTCCCCTCTTGCCAATTCATCTTTCTTCTGGTATCTTAGTTGCTTGGGCAATCCTTTCATTTTTTTATTTCTTAGCTTTTCCAGAACAACGAATTCAATTTCCGAAACTTATACTTCTTCCACTCGCCATATTTGCCCTTTTTATTATTTCATGGCCATTCTCAATTGATCATGCCAATCAAGCAAGTTATGTTGAACGAAATCTTGCTTGGTTAATAATACCACTTGCCTATTGGATGTTAGGTGTAACTCATTTAAAGCAGTGGTTAAATATTTTACGTTGGTTTACAATCGCCTTTACTTTAGATATAGTGTATGCTCATGCAAGTACATATTTGCAAATACAAAATTTTAGTAAACTTACGCCGGAATCTTTAACGTTTAATTATCGTACACTCTTTGAAAATATTTGTGGCTTGCATCCTGCATATGTAACCTTGTTTAGCGGGTTATGTGTTGTTTATTGCATTAGTTTTCTGGTTTCCGAAAATCAATTAACAGCAATTAAAAAGGTATTAATTTTATTTGTTGCTTTGTTTCATTTAGCATCAACAATTATTCTTGCATCACGAATGGCATTGATTGCGACTATTGCATCACTTTTATTTCTAATTATAACTAACCGTAAGTTTCTTAAAGAAGGATTGATGGTAATTGCATCATTTGTAATTGTAGGTGTTTTTTTTATTGTAAGCACCCCATTTTTTTCTTCTCGTATTCATGAAGTTTCAAATGAAGCATTAGTATTGCCAGCAACACAAACCAATAATACTTTAAGTATTCGAACCGGAATTTATACTTGTGCATTAAGTTTGTTAAAAAGCAATTGGTTGCTTGGATTAACTCCAGGTGATTTACAAATAAATCTCAATAATTGTTACGGTAATATTGGTGCTGATAACTTAAAAAAAGAGGAATACAATACACATAATGAGTATTTAAATAAATGGTTGTGTTTTGGTATTATTGGTTTTGCCTCATTTATTGCTTTGCTATTAATTCCATTCATAATTTCATATAAACAAAATAATAGTTTATTTATATGCTTCATAATATTGATGTCCATATCTTTATTTTCTGAAAACATGTTTTCGCGTCAATATGGATTATTCTTCTTTCTAATTATTTATTCACCACTATTAATTATTCTAAACAATAAACAAATAAAACAAGCTCGAACTAATAATTAAATTCTTAATTAATGGGATTTAAAAATTAATGTTGAAGCTTATAAACGCATATGGTAAAATCAATGACTGGTTACGGGATTGCAAAAGGTCAAGTGGGCAATCTTGTTGTAACTGTTGAAATCAGGTCCCTCAACAGCAAATTTCTAGAGATGAATCTTCGTTTACCTGGAGCATATCGCGATAAGGAGTTAGAGCTACGTTCCGATTTAGGTAAGCAATTAGATCGAGGAAAAGCTGATGTAAACATTTCTTTCGAAAATAACGACATGGCTAAGCGAAGTACAGTAAATAAAGAAATTTTTGCTGCCTATCTTGATGAATTACGTTTGTTAAGTAAGGAGTTTAGTTTGAATGAGGACAATCTTATTGATATTATTTTAAAAATGCCTTCAGTAATGAATGCTGATAAATCAGAAGTTGACGAACAACAATGGATTCAGTTAAAAGGTTTAGTTGATCAATCAATGAATCATTTCAATTCTTTTCGTGAAGCAGAAGGAAAAGTTTTAGAAAGAGAAATATGTAATCGTGTTGAAGCAATAGCAAACGCAATTCCTATTCTTGAAACTTTTGAACAAGCGCGCATTGATGCTGTTCGTCAGCGATTACAAAAAGGATTAGCGGAAATAAAAGAATCAAATTCAGTTGATCAAAATCGTTTTGAGCAAGAGATGATTTATTATATTGAGAAATTAGATATTACTGAGGAAAAAGTGCGACTAAAAAGTCATTGCGATTATTTTATGCAAACGATTGCACTTCCCGAAGCAAATGGAAAAAAACTTGGTTTTATAACTCAAGAAATTGGTAGAGAAGTGAACACAATAGGTGCAAAGGCAAATGATGCTGTTATGCAACGTACGGTTGTGGAGATGAAAGACGAATTAGAAAAATTAAAAGAACAACTTGCTAACGTATTGTGAAAACCAATCCAAACTTTCGTCATAAATTAGTTTTATTCTGCGGCCCCTCAGGAAGCGGCAAAACGACTATCGTTCATCACTTGCTAAAAGTTTTCCCACTGATGCGATTTAGTATTTCTGCCACAACTCGTAGTAAACGACCTAATGAAATTGATGGTAAAGATTATTATTTTTTGACTCCTGATGAATTCCGTGCACGAATTGCTAATAATGAATTTTTAGAGTGGGAGGAGGTGTATCATGATCGTTTTTATGGTACCTTAAGAACAGAAGTTCAAAGTATTCTTGATAAAGGTTATATTGCATTATTCGACGTTGATGTAGAAGGAGGATTAGCTATCCGTAAGGAATTTGGTCGCCAAATGTTGGATGTTTTTGTAATGCCACCATCAGTGGATGAATTACATAAACGCTTAGTAGCACGAGCAACCGAATCAGAAGAATCATTACGAAAGCGTTTAGGTAAAGCAGAAAAGGAAATGACGTATGCATATCGCTTTAATAACGTTGTTGTGAATACTGTGTTAAGTGAATCGTATGCTAATGCTGAAAAGTTAGTACAAACTTTTCTTGATGATGTTATTCCTGATTTGGATGATAAGGAATAACATTAAATACTTTTTTAGAAGTAAGTTATAAACCAGTTTGATACAAATAGTATTATAATTTTAAAAATATAATTACTTAAATTAATGACAAAATGAAAGGGCTTGTGAATTCTGATGATAGTTTGCTAAACGAATTGCTTTTATTTATTGAGCATAGTCAACAAAACTTGATATCGCAAGCAAACAGTACATTAACTTTGCTTTTTTGGAAAATTGGGAATCGTATAAATAACAGTATTTTACATGAAAAACGTGCTGAATATGGTAAACAAATTGTAGTAGTTCTAGCAAAGCAATTGACTTTGAAATATGGAAAGAATTTTGAAGAGAAGAATTTACGTAGAATGCTGCAGTTTGCAGATCAATTTTCGAATGAGGAAATTGTCGTTACACTGTCACGACAATTAAGCTGGTCACATTTTTTGGCTTTAATTCCGTTGAAAAGTATCGAAGCTAAAATGTATTATGCTCAAAAAGTAAAAGACGAAATATTAGGAGTAAGAGAATTGCGTGAGCAAATAGCAAATAAGACATTTGAAAGAACTTCGATTGCTAACCTTCAAATTGCTGAAAATCAAAATAGTACGTATAACTCCTTTAAAGACCCTTACATTTTAGATTTTTTAGGTTTAAAAAACACATACCTCGAAA
Organism: Bacteroidota bacterium; assembly: GCA_031423735.1. Classification (GTDB taxonomy): domain Bacteria; phylum Bacteroidota; class Bacteroidia; order AKYH767-A; family OLB10; genus JANXSD01. Next base: position 16,263 of record JANPGA010000089.1, read on the forward strand.
CAGATTTAGAACAAGCTATTTTAAAAGAATTAGAATTATTTATCCTCGAACTAGGCAAAGGCTTTGCATTTGTTGAAAGGCAAAAAAGGATGATAATAGATAATGAAGATTTTCATTATCTATTATCATCCTTTTTTGCCTTTCAACAAATGCAAAGCCTTTGCCTAGTTCGAGGATAAATAATTCTAATTCTTTTAAAATAGCTTGTTCTAAATCTGTTTCGAGGTAT
>JANPGA010000090.1:0-2926 GCA_031423735.1 Bacteroidota bacterium
AAGAATTGAATCTGATAAACTCAACTTACATCCATTAGAATCAGAAATTATTACTGAATAAGTACCGGCCAATAATCCGGAAATATCCTCTGTAGTATCAGCATTACTCCAAACAAAAGTATAGGGCGTTGTCCCTCCCTGAGGCTGAAGATCGATTGCTCCTGTCGAATCTCCATGACATAGTACAGGCTGTAGACTTAACAAAGCAGATAAAGGAGTTAAAGGGCCAGTAATTGTATCATCCATAGTTACTGAACAGCCAAATGAATCAATTATATCCAACGTATAAATTCCTGATGGCAAACTATCAATATCTTGTGTTGTTTGTAAATTACTCCACAAAGCATTAAATGGAGAATTTCCAATTACTGTTATGTCAATTGCACCTAGGCTATCATTGAAACATCGATTATTTGTAATCAAACTAGTTACTTGAGGAGTAGCATGAACAATAATATACATTATTGCTGTATCACAACGAGAAGGAATTCCATTATCACAAACTTGATATAGTATCGAATCAATTCCATTGTAATAAGGTATTGATCCATATCCAATTTGTTGTGCTGATGTAACAGCTGCCGTTCCATGAAATGGACCTGATAAAATCGTAACAAATAGTGAATCACCTTCGGGATCAATATCATTCAATAAAACATCATATACTACGGAATCAACTGAACAAAGTGTTGTTGAATCATTCATTGCAATCGGTGCATCATTCTTTGGTATTACTGTAATAATAACTAATGCTGTATCACAATAAATTGGTGAGCCATTGTCACAAATAACATACGTTAATGTATCTATTGAAGTGAAATTTGTATCAGGGCAATATGTAATTATTCCTGTTAATGTATCGATAGAAATTGTTCCATGATTTGGACCACTTAAAATTGCTAATGATGAAAGTTGAATTCCATTTTCAACATCAAAATCATTTAATAAAACTGCAATTTGAATACATGAATCTTCCGGAGTTGAAACAGTATCATCAACAGCTATTGGTGCATCATTAATTGGAAGTACATTGATATAAATCCAAGCAGTATCACAATAAATTGGAAAACCTGAATCACATATTGCATAATTAATACTATCCAATCCAAAATAATTTAATGTTGGAGTGTATGTTATAGCGCCAGTAATTGCATTTACAACCGCAACACCATGAAATGGGCCATTTAAAACTTGAACCGAACCTGGATTAATATTATTATCAGGATCTGTATCATTACCTAAGGCAATAATAACTGTAACTGAATCTTCATTTGTTGTTATTGAATCATTTATTGCTGTTGGAGGATTATTTATATAAACAACCATGGTATCAATTCCTGTACAGCCTAAGCTATCCGTAACAGTAACATCAAAAACTTGTGTAACTAGCACGGTTGCTATTGGATTTGAAACAAGACTATCATTAAGGTTCACTCCAGGATTCCAAACATAGGTATATGGCGCCAATCCACCGCTAGCAGTAGGAGTTCCACCAATATTCACTGGAGTGCCGGATGTTGTAAACTGATCTAGTCCAGCATCAACAATTGGATTTGGATTTGAAGTTATATTCACTGTGTCAGAACTTATGCAACCTCCATTTGAAATTGTCCAAACAAATAAATTTTGACCTATAGCAAGATTACTTACCGTAGTTAATGAAACAGATGCAGTATCCACAATTGCAGTTCCTAAACTTGACCACGATCCTATTCCAACTAAAGGATCATTTCCTTTAATCGTAACTCCTGTTACCGAAGCGCAATATTCATCATCTGCGCCAGCATTTGCAACTGTAACTTGTGCAGAAACTATAATATTTATGGTATCCGTTGTTTCGCAATTATTATTTGTTACTGTCCATATAAATTGATGTGTTCCAACTGTTAATCCAGTAATCGAAGTTAATGGATCCAAAATATCAGTTATACCTACACTACTTGTTGTTGACCATACACCTACTCCAACTGTCACGACGTTTGCTGCCATTACTGTTGTAGTTTGCGTTTCACATAATTGTTGATCTGGACCAGCAATTGCAACTACATTACTATCAACAGCTATTGTAACTGTATCTGAACTGCTACAAATTCCATTGGTAATGATCCAAACAAATGAATAATTGCCAGCATTTACTAATCCATTTACGGTTGTAGTATTGGAGGTTGGATTTGAAATAATAGCACTACTATTTGTTGTCCAAATTCCGTTAGCAGGAAGAGGATCATTTCCGTTTAATGTAGTAGTGGCTATGGCTGCACAGATAGATTTATCAGTTCCAGCATTTGCCACAATGATGCTATCAACGGTTACTGTAACTGTATCAGAAGTAATACATAGTCCATTTGTGATCGTCCAAACAAATTGATTGATACCGTATGCTAAATTTGAAACTACTGTATTGGGTGCAGATGGACTATTTACATTTGCTGTACCAGTAGTAGTCCAGTTACCTGATCCTAGCGTAGGAAGATTTCCCTGAAGTGTTGCTACAAAAAAATCACAGAAGGATTGATCTGTTCCTGCATTAGCAACAATAATACTATCTACAACTACTGCAACCGTATCTTTACTTGTGCAAGTTCCATTGGTGATAGTCCAAACAAAATTATAAGTTCCTGCTACGCTTAATCCAGTAATTGTTGTTGTAGCCGATGATGGACTTGTAATTAACCCTCCACTTAATGCCGTCCATAAACCAGTTCCTGGAGTAGGATTGTTTCCTGTTATCGTTGCTGGACTTCCCGCACAAATTTGTTGATCAACTCCTGCGTTGGAGGTAACTAGTGCATCAACTTTAATTTGAACGGTATCTTTGGTAATGCATGATCCGTTGGTGATGGTCCAAATAAAATTATAAGTTCCGGTTGTTAAACCTGTAACTGTTGTAGATGGATTGGAAGCAAGTGTTATGACTGCTGAACTT
>JANPGA010000091.1:0-19674 GCA_031423735.1 Bacteroidota bacterium
AATGAAAAAAACAAAATTATCCATTACCATTATTATGATTTTGGTAACGACAACCTTCTCTGCATTTTCTCAAGAAAATAAAAAAGCTGAAGATGCAAGAAAAGATGTGAAAGAAGCACAACAAGACTTAAAAGAAGCCAAAATGGATTCGGCAGCCGATTATCAAAAATTTAGAAAAGAAGCTGAAATGAACATCAAAGCAAATGATAAGAAAATCGCTGAATTAAAAATTAAAAAAGCATCCGACAAAAAAGAAGTAAATGAAATGTATGAGAAAAAAGTAGACGCCTTAGAAAAACGTAACAATTCCTTAAAATCAAAACTTGAATCATCGAATACTACTAAACCTAGTGCCTGGTCATCATTTAAGCGCGAATTCAATCATGACATGGATGAACTAGGGCATGCCATTAAAGATATCGGCGTAGATAATGCCAAGTAACTTTAGAAGAAATTATTTACAACTATAAATAAAAACAAAATGAATAGTACACAATTTAAAGGGAATTGGAATGAGCAAAAAGGTAAGCTCAAACAACAATTCGCAATATTAACAGATAATGACTTAATGTTTGAAGAAGGGAAACAAGAAGAAATGTATGGTAAAATTCAAGTTAAATTAGGGAAAACAAAAGAAGAAATGCAAGAGATCATTAAATCACTTTAAAAAACTAAAGTTGAAAAATGATGACTACTGATTTGCGATTTTGTTGAGGAGTTATTGTAGAGTAAATTAATAAAAATAAATAGCTATCCTATTTTGAAAAGGAGTTTTGTAAATTTAATTAATACTATGATTTATAAATAATTGATGTAACGAAAAAGGGAGCAATGAAATTCATTGCTCCCTTTTGCTATTAATTTTAGGTAACTATTTAGTGCCTACTAACATTTTCCTATTTTATTTACCACCAAACATCCCTTTAATAGAATCTACCATTCCGCCAAGCCCGCCAGATTGGCTACTTAGCGATGCCATAATACTATCCATATTAAATGAACTATCATTTGGATCGTTAGTTTTGCTCACGAACTGACTCATAACTTTGGGTATCAATCCTGATACAATATTTCCTGCTGAACCTGCATCTAATCCAAATTTCTCAGCCAATTGAGCGGTTACTTTCTGCGAAATTTGTCCAACAAGTGGATTATCTGTTAAATTTCCACTTTTAAAAAGATTGCTAATAGAATCTAAATTCCCGCCAGCCAACTGACCTTTTAGGCTATCCATTATTCCATTTGCAGTTTCGGAAATTGCAGCATCATTTTTCTCATTGGGTATTGCAGGGTTATTGATGATCGCATCACCCGCATGTTCTTTTACTAAATTTAAGAGATTCTCTAACATGAACTTTTAGTTTTTTCAAATATAATGGTGTTGATAGAATAATGCAACATAATAAAACGCATAATTTCTAAAAATAAGATAAAAAAAAGACCCTTCAATCTTGAAAGGTCTTTCATCTTATTTCATATTCGTTAAACTTGCTACCCAAGCTTCTCGTAATGGCGCCCAAGCTTCATCGTAAGCGGTTGGTTTTAAATGACTTTCTAGCTGCTTATATAACGTTGCTAATTGCTTTAAGCTTTTTGCTTTTTCTGCCTTATCGCTCCATGAAGAACGAATTCCATCCCATGAATCTTTATATGCATCTTGATCAAGATTCTTCGCCAGCATTAAGATAGTCTTTCCAAAAGCTTCAGCTGTTGATGCCGTTGTCACCTTTCGTGCCCATTCGTCTTTAACTTTTGCCCATCTTTTGCCATAGGAATTCGGCGTAATATGACTTGTAAAGTCGGTCAATGTTTTACTGGCAATGCCTGCCGTTTCTTCCGTTAAAGAGGGAGCTGTAGGCTTCGAATGTTTTTGAGCAAGTCCGGTAAAATGAACGCCCATTAACAAAACAATAACTAGGAGGATCTTTTTCATGGTTTGTATTTTTTAACATGTCAATGATAAATATTTGTCTAGAACTTTCCTAATGAAACCCAAATACTATTTTTGAACATATCAAATCTTCAGAATTTACTAAAAGAGGATAATCTTATCTTTGTAGAATTCTCTAGCGATAACTATTAAAAACGAAGTTTATTATCATCGTTAATAGTTTAGACTATATAAGAGGAATCTAAAAAATCGACCAACCCTCCCAAAAATATTTATGATTAAGACAACCTCATTCCGTATATTTCTTTTGGCAATCATTTTTATTGCTGCTTGTAAATCACAACAGAAACAACCATTTGGAAGAGATACCAATCTTGAAAACAAACGATGGGTATTACGCGAATTAAATAATAAAACTATTTCACACAAAGAAGATGAAAAGGAATCGTTTATACTTTTTGATAATAAAGATAATACATTTGGTGGAAGTGGTAATTGTAATTCGATAAACGGAATGTACACTGTACAAGAAGAGATGATAAACATTCACTCGATGGCAAGTACAGAAATGGCATGTCCATCGTTGAATATAGAAACTGAATTTTTTCAAACTCTCTCTAAAGTAAATCGCTACGAATTAAAAAAGAAACGAGAAGGAAATACGGATAAAGAAAGTTTGATATTATTTATTGATAAAGTTACTGTTGCAAAATTTGATGCGGGAAACAAATAATAGTTTTCTTGTTCTTATCTTGTTTGTTCATTTCTTTTGCTTGCCCAACCGAACTTTTGTGAGTTCATGGATACCTTTGAAAAACATGCGCAACATCCATAAAAAGAAACGAACCAAAGAAAAAGGCACCACCGATCCCAATAGCTATTGGGACAACTATCTATTAAACTGTTTGTGAACTATTAAATAATTTTACCTTCGAAAATATTATAATGCTTCCATCTCAAATGAATTAAGGTAATAATATTGCTTTCGTGTTCCCAACTTGTTTGTTCATTTCTTTTGCTTGCCCAACCGAACTTTTGTGAGCTCATGGATACAATTGAAAAACAAACGCATCATCCATAAAAGAAACGAACCAAAGAAAAAGGCACAAGAGTTCCACAAAATCGATCCGGACAACTAACAATTGAACAGTTTGAGAACTATTAAATAATTTTACCTTTTAAATTATTTAATAGTTCCATCTCAAATGAATTAAGGTAATAATATTGCTTTCGTGTTCCCAACTTGTTTGTTCATTTCTTTTTTACGCAAAAAAGAAACGAACCAAAGAAAAAGGCGCCACCGAAACCAACCAACAATTGAACTTATTACTAAATCTATCGCTATCAAGTGAAATATAATTGGCAGTATTTTCTATTTACTTCATCGGTTAACCAATTGTCGGTTCGCTCTTTCGCTGGACCCCAACCGCACACTCATCCCAGCATTTTTTTTCGTAATTCGTAATTTTTAATTCTTAATTCATTTAACCCCTGCCGCACTAACTACTTTTTTCGTAATTCGTAATTTTTAATTCTTAATTCATTTAACCCCTGCCGCACTCATCCTATTACGATTACGCTAAAATTTTAGACATTGAAATTTTTTTTCCTTCTTTTTCGTAATTCGTAATTTTTAATTTTTAATTTATTCTAACCCAAACTCACTCTTTTCTTTTCATGATTTATCTTAATAGCTATCGGACCTTAATTCTTAATTTTTAATTATTAACCCGATAATTATCGGGACATAATTCCTTTCATCACTTCCAATTACAGGACCTAAATAATAATTTAGAGATTAGGCACAGCTCAAAAATTCCAGTCATTAAAAAGATGGTATGCTGTTTTACTGAATACTTATAAAAAAAAGAACCATAATTATTTTTGTTCGTCTTTATCTACATCCTTCAATATTTTTTGGACTTCTTGATCTGTTTGACGGAGTTTTTCTCTGCAAAGGTGAATAAGTTCACTTGCGCGTTTAACATGTTTTGCTAGAGTGTCAATACTTGCTTCTCCAAGCTCCAATTCTTCCAATATTTGCTCGAGTTCCGCTTTAGATTTTTCGTAATTAAATTTTTCAGCCATTGTTAATTGTTGTAATTATACTGTTTGATTCACCTGTTGCATAAACTGTTTTGATAGTATCACCTTTTGATAATTGAGCAACATCAACAACCATTTTATTGTCCTTTAAAGTATACGAATATCCTCGTTTTAAAACATTTAAAGGATCTAATAATCGAATGCGATTTTCTGTTGCTTTAATTCTCTCTTCTTCCGAACGAAATGCGGATTTTGATATTCTAATTAAATCTATTTGATTGGTTTTTAAATCACGATGTTGAATATCAAAGATAGAGGTTAAGTAAGAAGATAATTTATGAATAATAAATTTTAATTCGGATTGCTCATTATTAATATTATTACTTACTGTAGACTTAAAATTTAATAAATTATATTCTAATAATTGTTGCTCATTATTTATCATTGCTTTTGCTTGGGCAGATAGCTGATATGATGATTCTTTTAAAAATAAACTTTCTGAGTCAATTTGTTCGGTTATCAGTTCTTCCATTTGTTGCCAAAGAGAAACTATTTCTGATTCGAAAGAGGCATTATGATTTACCAAAAATACAGCAGCATCAGTTGGCGTCATAACAACAACATTTGCAACTTCATCAACAACACTTTGATTTGAAGAATGGCCAATCCCTGTAATGATAGGAAGAGGAAATCTTGCAACTGCTCTTGATAATTGATAATCATTAAAGCATCCTAAACTTGATGCTCCTCCACCTCCTCGAACAATTAATACAGCGTCGAATTCTTCTGCTTGTAATTGATCATAAATAGAAATCAATTTTGCTATAATATCAGCAGCAGCTAAATCTCCTTGAAGTAAGGAGGGAAATAATTTTACATTGAAAGTATAGCCATAATTATTCTCGACTAATCGCTTAATAAAGTCTTCATATCCTCGTGAATCTTCAGCAGAAATTACTGCAATTTTTTGAATTACAGAAGGCAATATCCGATTACGATTTAAGTCAAATATTCCATCCCTTCTTAAGCGTTCAATCGTTTTTCGACGTTCCAATTCTAACTGACCTAAAGTATAGGAGGGATCTAAATCATGAACTATTAAACTCAACCCAAAGCGTTCATGAAACTGTACTTCTACACATACTAATACTTGAAGTTGTTCTCGTAAAGCACCACCTGTTTCTTTTATAAAACGATCATGTAACTTTTCAAAAGCAGTTGCCCAAACGATGCCTCTAAATTCGGCTTTAGGTGTAATATTTACTTCATCCTTTTCTGCAAGTTGCAAATAACAATGTCCTCTACTTACTTTCAATCCAATTACTTCGGCTACTACCCAAAAGCGTTCTTGTCCGAATACATGACGAACAGCAACACTTATCTGGCGAGCTAAGGCAGAAAGGGTAAGAATGGAATCAGGAGCAGACATCAACAAATTTGAACACAAAAATACTTAAGATTATTGAAGAAACTCAACTTCGTTTTTTATAACTGAAAATTGCCCAAGAATTTAGAACAATTGCGAACAGTAAAATAATTCCTAGGTTATGTTTTATATCGCTAAAGGTGCTTCCTTTTAAAACTATCATTCTTATAACTTCAATAAAATATGAGACAGGATTAAACCAAGTAACTACTTGAGCCCAATAGGGCATACTTTCAATTGAAGTGTATAATCCCGACATCATAATAAAAATCATCATTAAAAAGAAGGACAATAACATTGCTTGTTGTTGAGTTTGAGAAATGGTAGAAACTAATAATCCCATTCCTAAAACTGCTACTAAATAACAGCCACTAAAAAGGTATAACAATCCAATATTTCCTAAAGGCATTACACCATAAACAACACGTGCTACAAGTAAACCGATAGAAAGCACAAACATTCCAAGTACCCAAAATGGAATTAGTTTACCTAAAATAAAATGGTATTTTCGAATTGGAGTTACATTAATCTGTTCGATAGTTCCAATTTCTTTTTCTTTAACAATATTTAATGCAGTTAAAAATGATCCTACCATTGTAAGAAGAATTACTAAAATTCCCGGAACCATAAATAATTTATAGCTCATCGTTTTATTATACCAATTTGTAGGAACAATATTCACTTTTGTAATTTCATCAAAACGAGGCATTTGAAGCCACTTTAAACGAACATCTTGATTATAATCTCTCACAATAACTGATAAATACGATGCTCCCAAATTTGCTCGAATACCATTTATTGCATTTACCGACATTAATAATTTTACTTCATTTTCCTTTACCAGATCTCTTTCAAAATTTGCAGGAATTTCCAAAATAATATCCGCATCATCACTCTCTACTTTATGCATTGCCAACTCATGCGAACCATCAATAGATGTTAAAATAAAATAACCAGATGCTGTAATTTTATGAATCATACTTGTAGAATAAGTAGAATGATCGTGATCAACAACAGCAATTTTTACATTCTTAATTTCATAATTTGCAGCTTGAGGCAAGATTACTAATTGAATGATAGGCATCATAAAAATCATGCGCAAAATTGAAGGATCGCGAAAGATTTGTCGAAACTCCTTTTCTAATAAATATCTTAAAGTCTTCATGATTTTAATTAAGACAGTCGAACATTATATTTCTTAATACTTACAACTAAAAGGAAAACTGTCATCCCAATTAAAATACTCGTTTCCTTCCAAATTGCTTTTAAACCCAGTCCTTTTATCATTACAGCCTTTACGATAAAATAGTACCATTTTGCTGGAACAGCGTTCGATAATATTCGTAATGGTAGAGGCATGTTTTCTATTGGAAACATAAATCCACTTAACATTAATGTTGGTAAAAACAATCCCATTAAAGAAATTAACATTGCTACCTGCTGACTATTTGTTACTGATGAAATTAATAAACCTAGTGATAAGGAAGTAATAGTGAACAGTAAACTTAATCCAATAAGTAATGGCAAACTTCCTGCAATTGGCAACTCTAAAGCAAATACGCTTAGTAATAAAATACTGATGATATTAACTAATGATAATAGAAGATAAGGAATTGTTTTTGCAAGAATGATAATGATAGGTTTTAAAGGAGAAACCAATAAAACTTCCATCATCCCTAATTCTTTTTCTCGAACTATTGCAATCGATGTCATTAATGTACTTACCAACATTAAAACCATTGCCATAACACCTGGGACAAAATTAAAAGCACCTTTTAATTCAGGATTATATAGCATTCGCAATTCAGAAGTAATAGTATAAGGCAACTTTTTCTTTTTATTTAAATCAGTTTGCCAATCTTGAATAATTGCAGAAGCATAATTTGTTAAAACAGTTGCAGTATTAGGATCTGATGCATCGGCGATAATTTGTATTTGAGCTGTATTGGTATGAGCCAAAGTAGCATTAAAATCTTGAGGAAGCACTATTGCAATTTTAATTTTCCCTTCTTTAAATTTTTCTTCGATTTCATTATAAGAAGTTACATAATCTTTAACTTCAAAATATCTGCTAGCTTCGATACGATTAATTAATGCAGTAGTTGAAACATCCTTGGAAGGATCAACTATTGCAATTTGAGCATTCTTCACTTCATTAGTAAGTGCAAATCCGAATATTGTAATTTGAACGATAGGCATTCCAAAAAGAATGAATAACGTTTTTGGATCACGCCATATATGACTCCACTCCTTTCTTACAAATACTAAAAATTGTTTCATAATTAAAATATTAATCAGCTTGACGTTTTGCTTTTCTTGCTAGCATCAGAAATACATCATCCATTGTTTTAGCATTAAATTGTTTTTTTAAATTAATGGGTGTATCTAATGCTTCAATACATCCATCCACCATAATTGAAACACGATTACAGTATTCAGCTTCATCCATATAATGTGTAGTAACAAAAATGGTTGTTCCTCTTGCGGAAGCTTCATAAATCATCTCCCAAAATTCCCTTCGAGTGATTGGGTCAACACCTCCAGTTGGTTCATCAAGAAATACAATTGCTGGATTATGAACAATTGCTATTGAGAATGCTAACTTTTGTTTCCATCCTAAGGGTAACGATTTTACTAATGTGTTTTTTTCTTCTTCAAGATGCAATTTGCTTAGCAATGAAGTTGTTTTTTCGATTATTTGTTTACTTGATAATCCATAAATTCCTGAATAAAATCGAATATTTTCTTTAACAGTTAGATCTTCGTACAACGAAAACTTCTGACTCATATAACCAATGTTTCGTTTGATATCATCAGGATTGTGAAATACGTCAAACCCAGCTACTGTTGCTTGTCCTGAACTTGGTTTACTTAATCCACATAACATTCGCATTGCAGTAGTTTTTCCTGCACCATTGGCTCCAAGAAAACCGAATATTTCACCTTTATAAACATCAAAAGTTATTGCATTGGTTGCATAGAAATCACCATACTTTTTTGTCAGCTCCTTTACTTCAATTACTTTTTCTCTTTCCATTATGATTAAGCTGATAACGTTTCATCTTGCATTAATGCAATAAAACAATCTTCAATATCTGGTTGAACTATTTTTAGTTCGGCATTAAATTTATTGGCTAACAATTTAAGACCATTTTCATCATTCGCAATTACATGATGATACTCTCCAAAAGGGTAAGCATGATTAATTGTTGGGTCATTCCTTAAGGCCAATAATAATGAATACATGTCGGTTGCTTTAATTGCCCACAACTTATTGTCAAATTGATTTAAAATTTCATCTGGCGTATCAATTCCTAACAACTTTCCTTTTTGCATTAGTGCAATACGATCACATAAAGATGCTTCATCCATATAAGGAGTTGAAACAAGAATTGTGATTCCTTGCGTTTTTAAACGTTTAAGCATATCCCAAAATTCTTTCCTTGAAACTGCATCAACACCAGTAGTTGGTTCATCTAAAAACAATACCGAAGGACGATGTATCAAAGCACATGATAAGGCTAGTTTCTGCTTCATCCCTCCTGATAATTGTCCCGCTCTACGATCTTTAAAAGGTGCTATTTGTTCATATATATCTTTTATCAATTCATAATTTTCAGCTATTGATGTATTAAAAATAGTAGCAAAAAAATTGAGGTTTTCCTCCACTGTTAAATCCTGATATAACGAAAATCTACCAGGCATATATCCAACACGTTTACGAATATCTTTATACTGCGTTACTACATCAAACCCATCAACTTTTGCAAGTCCAGAATCAGCTAAAATAAGAGAGGTAAGGATTCTAAACAATGTAGTTTTTCCTGCGCCATCAGGTCCTATCACACCAAACAATTCGCCTGGGTTAACATCAAATGAAATATCATTCAAAGCAATTACTTCGGATTTATTCTGAAGGAATTTTTTAGTAATATTTTGAGCTTGAACAGCTATCATTATTTTAGTGTAATCAACATTTTATCTTAATTAAATCCTACTTCACCGTACATTCCAATTTTCAAAAGACCATCGTTTTTAACTTTTATTTTGATGGCGTAAACAAGATTTGCCCGTTCATCTTTCGTTTGAATTGTTTTAGGTGTAAATTCAGCTTTATCAGATATCCATATAATTTGACCTTCCATTTCTTTGTATTTATCAGAGCCATCATCAGTAAATATTTTCACCTTTTGATTTAATTTAACTTGTGCTAATTGGGATCCTGTAATATAAGATCGCAAAGTTATAGTTGTTAGATCAGCAATTTTATATAGCGCTTTACCTGCCGATGTAATCTCACCAGCTTCTGCATATTTTGTAAGTATTGTACCAGATATCGGACTCATTACAGTAGCTCTTTTTAATTGATCACTAATTTGATCTGCTCGTTTTTCTAATGGAGATTGTTCACTCAAAATACTACGGTTCTGTGTGCTTAATGTTGAACGTTGCTGTATAATTTGTTTTTGCGTTAATTCAATTTGCTTTTTTATAACATCTACTTGTGCTGTAATATCATCTAATTGTTTTCCCGTTGCAGCATCCGCAGAAATTAAATTTTGAATTCGTAATTGTTCGCGTATTGCTGTTGATAACTGAGATTTCTGCACAGTAATTTGTTGTTCCAAAACATTAATTGTTGGATTTACATCAAGTGTCTTTTGATTCAAAGCTTGTATGCTCGCATCTACTTGTTGTTTTTGTAGCAATAAAGAAGTAGTATCAATAATTGCGGAAACATCTCCCTGTTGAAACAAGACACCTTCTTGTGCATTCATCTTTAAAATTCTACCATTTACTTCTGATGAAACAATCACTTCATCTGCTTCAAAAACGCCAGATGCATCATGTCCATTATTTGCTGATTTACAAGAATTAAAAAATGCTGCGATACTATAGAGTAATATTATTTTTTTCATGTAATGTAATTTTAATATCCAAGTGTATATTGATAATTAAGTTGTGCTTGCAATAATTGTAATTGATGAATGATTTTATTTTGATTTGCTTGATCAGCCTCATTTACTTCACGAACATAATCAGCAGAAGTGATAACATTATTTGCCAATTGTGCATTCGATGCTGACTTTATTTTCCCTCTTAGTTGAATAATTTCTTCGTCACTTTTAAGTAATTCATTTAATTTTTCAATCTCTAATTGATATTGCTTTAATGTAGAATTTGTATTCAATAAAAACAGTTCCTTTTGGGAATCAAGAATACTTCTATTAATGGCGTTAATCTTTTTCTCCTTACTGCTAGTATAAAGTCCACCTAACGACCAACTTAATTTTAGTCCTCCAATATAATAAGTATCGAATTCATTTTTAAGTTGATTTAATCCAGGCTTGCCATATCCACCTTGTGCAAATGCTAAAAATTTTGGTCTGTTTTTAACACCTATTAATTTGCTTTGAGAATACAACAAACTATCTTGTACACTAAATAATTTTAATTCAGGTCGGCTAATGGTATTTGATGCATTTGGAACAATTAATGGAAATTGAAAAATTGATTCTTTGGATAATTCCTTATTTACAAATAATGATAATACTGCTATTAAACTACTTCTATTTGTTGAAACTTCTTCTTTACGTTGTTTGTTTTTTAATGATTCAGCCTGAATACTAAATAAGTTTGAATTATATGCAACACCATTTTTTACTTGAGCGTCTACCTTTTTAATTCCTTCGTCAAGATCAATTTGATTAATTGCAATTTGCTTTAATTGTTCATCGAAAAGTAATATTCCAAGGTAAATTTGATTGACTTTATCTCTTAATTTATTTAATTCGATATTTAGTTTTTCCTCTTCGGTTATAGCTGAAATTGCTTGAATCTTTTTCTGACGGTAAGTCGCACCTCCATCGTAGAGAATTTGATTAACTTCTGCAAAAACTTTATATTGATCTTTATCTAATGATTCAATTGTTATCCCTGGAACCTTAATAGGAACACTTGTTACATCGGATTGATAAGTAGCTTGTCCATTAATACTTAGTTGAGGAAGGTAATTTCTATTAAGGTTGGCATTTGAAAGATTTGCCGATTGATTAATTAAGTCCTTTTGCTTACTTAATGGATAATTAATTTTGGCGAGCTCTTGCATTTGCTCCAATGTAAATGATGTTTCTGTTTGCGCAAATGTTATTGTTGAAAACAGAAAATAAAATAATACTGTTGCAATAATTCTTTTCATAAACTAAATTTTATTGATGCGAACTAACTGTTGGGCGCAATGCGCTTTTTATAAACTCTAACACTTCTTTTTTTCTTTGATCTAGAATATTCTCAAATTCATTTTCATTAAAACTCATAACCCGTTGCAATAATGGTTTTGCTAGAAATGGAAAAATACATAATGAAATCATGTTGATTAAGAAATGCTCTGGAGCTATGGGACGAATATTTTTCTTTTCAACTTCGTTTTTTACTAATTTGAAAAGTTTTTGCACCGGAAATGGCGATGATTTTCCTCCAAACATTTTTTCTGCGAAAGCATCAGGATTCTTATTAATTTCATTCAGTACAAACAAAGGAATAGCCGAATGAGTTGTTAGAAAGTGCAAATAAACTTCAATAAATTTTTCGATCTTATCAAAAAATGGTCCTTCCGTTTCAAAAATCAAGTGTAGCTTAGGAATAAATTTCGCTAATGCTTCTAAAAAAATAACCTCAAAAAGTTTCTCCTTTGTACTAAAGTAATAGTGTAACAATGCTTTATTTATTCCTGCGGCATCTGCAATGTCCTGCATTTTACCACCAGCATATCCTTGTTTAAAAAATATTTCACGCGCGGCGTTAAGGATTCGCTCTTGTGTTGTACTGTCAATTTTATCCTTAACCATATAGTTTAACCGTTTGGTTAACACGAAAATATGGATTGAAATGGTTCAAACTATCAAATTAAGTGATTCAATATATAACATATTGATTATCATCTTATTAATTTTATATGGTTGCCATTTATAATCCTAAAAGGTGGGTCTAGATGTATTTACTTTGAGGTTCTGAACCATTCAAAAATAAACAGATGAACGCCGAAGGTTGGATTGATATAACAATGACTTTACAAAATGGAATTGTAAACTGGCCAGGCGATCCTGCTTTTGAGATTCATAAAATTGCATCCTTTGAAAATGGGGATGATGTAAATATTTCTACTTTTTCAACTTGTTCTCATATTGGAACTCATGTAGATGCTCCTTTACATTATATTGAAAACGGTTCAGACGTTGCTGCAATACCACTTGATCATTTATTAGGAGATGTAAAAGTTATTCAGATCATAAGTAACATTGAAATCTCTCTGGAAGAAATTAAAAAATATAGCATTAATAAAGGAGATCGAATTCTTTTCAAGACGAAACACTCCGATATTGATTGGTCGTTAAAACCATTTAATGAAAAATTAATTGCATTAACAACAGAAGCGGCTAGCTATTTAAAAGAAAAAGAAATTTTATTAGTTGGGATTGATTATCTCTCCATATCAGGATTGCATAATTCGAAAGAAGTGCATCAACTTTTATTGAGTTCGGGAGTTTGTATTTTAGAAGGATTAAATCTTCAAACCATAGAACCAGGGAATTACGAATTTATTTGTTTACCACTTAAAATTGAAGGAGCGGAAGGTGCTCCAGCAAGAGTATTAATTCGGCAAATTTTATGATTCTACATTTAATCCTGATTTAATATAAAGAACGCTTTTCATTTCATTCCAGCTATTTGGTTAATTTCGCACTTTAAATGGTTTCATAGTTCAACGGATAGAATAGGAGTTTCCTAAACTCTAGATCCCAGTTCGATTCTGGGTGAGACCACCGATTTTTTGATACATTTTTCAATTTTCTTACATAAAACATGTAATACTTTAAACTGAATTTCACTTCACTTTTTGTTAATTACAAGAGGATAGATAAAAGAATTTTCCCTTTTATTTCATCCTTGAAACCAATTTTTCTTTCAAACGTAAGAATCCTCATAAAATAATCTACTTTATTGAAATGAGAACAAACTCTACATCACAAGTTCAACAAAAATTCTTGAGATCGCCTTTTTTAAGGTTTTTCTCAATTTTTATTTTATCGTTCATCCTTTGCGGATCAACTTATGCTCAAACCTCCGTTACGGCAGGAACTACCACAACTGGTTACAGCTTAAATTCGGCAGCAACCTATGTTGATGCGGCAATAGTTATTACTTCTGCAAGTAACATCACTGGATTTAAAATTACCATTTCAAGTGGTTTAAAGAGTAATGATGTTTTGGCTTACACTGGAACTTTGCCTTCTGGAGTAACTGCTACAGCTTATAATTCATCAACAGGGATACTATCGTTTTCTGGTTCTGCTTCTGCTGCAAATTGGCAAACTTTACTTCGTACAGTTACCTATGTAAATACAAATACTGCTCAATATGGAGATCGTGTAATTACTTTTTCAGCGGGGCTTAGCTCAGCATTTTCAAATGGTCACTTCTATGAGTTGATAAATGCTTCAACTATGAGTTGGACATCAGCAAAAACTGCGGCGGCGGCTAGATCCTATTTAGGATATGGTGGTTACTTAGCAACAATAACTTCAAGTGCAGAAAATACATTTATTAAACAAGTATTAAACGCTGATGCATGGATTGGTTGCTCCGATAATTATTTACAAATTAATGCAGCAACTGGGACGACAACATATGCAAATCAAGCAGCAGCAAGTGGTCGATGGACATGGGTAACTGGACCTGAAGCAGGGTCTTTATTTTCTATTGGAAATAACTCGCCTGTTACACAATCAGGTAAATACGCTTTTTGGAATCCTGGCGAACCAAATGACTGGGGTGGTAGCGAAGATTATGGTGAAATTTATTCATCTGGAACAGGCCAATGGAACGACTTAAATAATAGTAACAATTTAGGATATGTAGTAGAATATGGTGGACTATCAACGGATCCTGTTCAAACAATAAGTTCTAATACCACAATCTCTATTTTAATTGCAACTAATACTGCTACAGCACCTCAAACAATTTGTAATGGCGCAACACCAACAGCACTAACAGGGTCAACTCCTACAGGTGGAAATGGAACATATACTTATCGTTGGTTATCTTCAACAACAAGTGCAACATCAGGATTTTCATTAGCAACTGGAACAACAACTTCGATTAATTATTCACCAGGTGCATTATCTGTTAATACTTGGTTTAGAAGAGAAGTAACTTCAGGTACATTAAAAGATACTACCTCTGCAGTTGCAATAACAGTAAATACTGCACTCTCAACTACCTTTTCTAACACTAATGTAGGTTGCAATGGAGGTTCAAATGGTGCGGCTTCTGTAGTTGTTAGTGGTGGAACGGCAGCATATTCTTATAACTGGACACCAGGAAACCCAACAGGGGATGGAACATCAAATGTTACTGGATTAACAGCTGGAACTTGGACTTGCACTGTTACAGATGCAAATTCTTGTACAACATCCAATTCAGTTACAATTACTCAGCCTAGTGCTCTTTCGGTTACAGCTTCATCACAAACTAATGTTTCTTGTAATGGAGGTTCTAATGGTGCTGCTTCAATTAATACTCCAACGGGAGGAACTTCTCCGTACACATACAATTGGACACCCGGTAACCCAACAGGGGATGGAACAAAAAGTGTTACTGGATTAACAACTGGTACTTGGACTTGTAATGTCACTGATGCAAATAATTGTGTAAGTTCTCAAACCTTTAATATAACACAACCATCAGCTTTAGTTGCATCTACATCTCAAACAAATTTAAGTTGCAATGGTGGATCAAATGGTACGGCAACTGTTGTAGCAAGTGGTGGAACAAGTGGATATACTTATTCATGGTCACCATCTGGTGGAACAAGTGCAACTGCATCAGGATTAACAGCAGGAACATTTACTTGTACTATTACTGATGCGAATTCTTGTACACTTCCAAAAACATTTACCATCACACAACCATCTGCATTAACAGCAACAACATCACAATCAAATGTTAGTTGTAATGGTGGATCAAATGGATCAGCAACTGTTGTTGCAAGTGGAGGAACTGCTAGTTACGGATATTTATGGTCATCAGGCGGAACTGCAGCAACAAAAAGTAGTTTAGCCGTAGGTACATTTACTTGTACTATTACCGATGCTAATTCATGTACAACATCAAAAATATTTACAATCACACAGCCTAGCGCTCTTTCAGTAACAGCTGCATCACAAACAAATATTTCATGCAATGGAGGTTCAAACGGAGCTGCATCTATAAATACTCCCACCGGTGGAACATCTCCGTATACTTATAATTGGACACCGGGAACCCCAACAGGCGACGGAACAACAAGTGTAACAGGATTACCAAATGGAACTTGGGTATGCTCAGTTCAAGATGCAAATTTATGTCCTGTTACAACTTCAACGTTTACACTTACTCAGCCTTTAGCATTAACTTCCACAATTTCAAAAATAAATGTAAGTTGTAATGGCGCATCAAATGGAACCGCAACTGTAGTTCCTTCAGGAGGCACATCAGTATATACTTATTCATGGTCGTCATCGGCAGGATCAAATGCAACAGTAAGTGGTCTGGTAGCAGGAACATATACTTGTACCATTACGGATGCAAATTCTTGTGCTATAACAAAAACAACAACAATTACTCAACCAACAGCTATCACAGCAACTACATCACAAACAAACATCTCTTGTAATGGCTTAACAGATGGTGTTGCTGGTGTATATAATGTTTCTGGAGGAACTGCCCCCTATTCATACTTATGGGATTTTGGAGGAACCAATGATGTTGAATCGAGTTTATCTGCTGGTACTTATACTTGCACGATTACAGATGGAAATGGATGTACATTACAAAAGAACTTTACAATTACAGAACCTTCTGCAATGTCAGCTTCTCTTACTTCAATAAATTCTTCTTGTGCCTCTTTATCAAATGGAAGTGCAACAACAAGTGTTTTAGGAGGAACTTTACCTTATTCGTATGCTTGGTCAAATGGAGCAACAACAGCTTCAATATCGTCACTTGATGCAGGTACATATACTGTAACAATTCAAGATGACAATCTTTGCCCATCGTATGTTTTGTCAGTAACTATAACTAATGATGCAACAATTACTTCAACTGTAACTTCAACAAATGTAAGTTGCAATGGTGGAAGCGATGGCTCTGTAGCTGTAACTCCTGCTGGCGGAGCTGCTCCTTACACCTACTTATGGAATGGAGGTACTAACAATTCATCCCTAAATGGACTTAACGCCAATACCTATTCCGTTATTGTAACGGATGACAATGGATGTAGTATCATAGAAACTATTTCAATCACCGAACCAACAGCGATTACAGCAACAACTTCTTCAACAGATGCAAATTGCAATGGAAGTACAGATGGAAGTGTAAGTATTTTAAACGTGTCTGGTGGTATAAATCCTTACAGTTATGAATGGTCGAATGGTGATTTAAATGCATCAATAAACGGACTAGCTGCAGGAACATATACAGTAACTGTTACTGATGATAACGGATGTACTTTTGTAACAAATGCAACCGTTTCTGAACCAACTCTTATAATTGCAAATGTTTCAACTACAAAAACAAATTGTTTTGGTTTATCAGATGGTGAAGCTTCAAGTGCTCCATCAGGAGGAGTTGCTCCATATACGTATTCATGGTCGGATGGTCAAACAACTGCTACAGCTACTGGATTATCAGCACAAACTTATACTCTTATAATAACCGATGATCATGGTTGTACTCAAACCGAATTAGCAACAGTATTACAACCTGATTCAATAACTACATCTTATACTTCAATTGATACACGTTGTTTTAATGATTCGAATGGGTCAGCAACAATAACTGCAATTGGTGGAACAGCTCCTTACACTTATAATTGGTCGACAGGAAATATTGGAGATACAGAAAATGGTTTAACAGCAGGGACGTATTCAGTAACTGTTGTTGATGATAATGGATGTGTTTCATTTGAAAATGTTACAATCAATCAGCCTGATAGTTTAGCAATGAATATAACAACGCAATCAGTAACCTGTCATGGATTATCAGATGGAACTGCTATTGCCAATCCTACAGGAGGAACTTCACCATATACGTTTAATTGGGGAACAGGATCAACATCTTCAACATCACTAAGCGGACTTATAGCACAAAGTTTCTCTGTTTTAATTACTGATGATAACGGATGTTTAAATGCTGAATCAGTAGCTATTAGTGAACCTGATACCATTTCAGCAACTATAACAACAACTGACCCTTTATGCAATGGCGGCACAGGATCGGCAACAGCTACTACGATCGGTGGAACAGGAACATTATTTTATGCATGGTCTTCTGGAGGATCAAATGCAACAGAGACAAATCTTTTAGCAGATACTTACCTTCTTGCAATTACTGATGATAATGGCTGTAGTATTGATAAAGTAGTTACTATCAACGAACCTTCAAAAATATCAGTCTCATCAAATAGTGTTAATGCCAATTGTGGTCAATCAAATGGATCAGCTTCAGTTGTTGCTACTGGGGGAACCGGTAACTTTACTTATGGCTGGTCGAGCGGTGGAACAACCGATGTAGAAAATAATCTTGCAGCAGGTAATTATACTGTTACTATTACTGATGCTAATGGTTGCTCTTCATCAGAAACAGTTTCTGTTTCAAACATTGGTGCACCTACTGTAGTAGTTTCACAAACAAGTGTTTTATGTAATGGAGATAATAATGGTACAATAGATTTAACTGTAAGTGGTGGTACTCCTAACTACACTTATACTTGGAGCAATGGTGCTATTACTGGTAGTCTTACAGGATTGGCTCCAATAACCTATTCGTATACAATTACAGACGCAGCGAATTGTCAAACAGTTGGTACAGTTACAATCACTGAACCGGATGTACTAGCAATTACTTCAACTACTACTAATGATTCAGGAAGCAATAATGGAAGTATTGATATAACGGTTACTGGTGGAGTTACTCCATATACATTTGATTGGAATGATGGATCTACGAGCGAAGATTTATCAAATCTTGCTGCGGGAATTTATACCGTTATTGTTACTGATGCTTATGGATGTAGCCGTACGGAAACAATAACAATTAGTTCATCTGTTGGAATCAATCAAATTGAAGTAAACAATTCGTTTATTGTTTATCCAAATCCAAACAACGGTCAGTTTAATATTGCTGGAAATAAAACCATGAATTACGAACTAAAAAATAATTTAGGACAAATTATTCAACGGATACAATTGAATGCGAGCAATCACTATGCAGCTTCAATTAATAACTTAAGTTCAGGAGTTTATTTTATTAATAGTGAAGATTCAAACTCCAAAACAATTAAAAAAATTGTAGTTATAAAATAATTTGAAACTTACGATTTATAAAAAAAAGGAGACCGATTTGGTCTCCTTTTTTTGTTCTATTCCTTTACTAATGTTGTTCTACTAAACAAATCTCCATCACGAATTTCCATCATATAAAGCCCAGGACTTAATGAAACATTAATTGTTTCGCAAGAATGAAAATCTGTTCCTAATGAAGATTGCAAAACTCTTCCTTGCATATCTAATAAACGTACAATCGCTTTTGTTGATGGTGTTGGAACGATACAAATTTTATCGTTAAATGGATTTGGATAGGTAGAATATCCTCCACTATTATTATTTTCTACTATCCCCGTAGAAACAGCATTTGCAATGATAGGAATCGAAAATAATGGTTGAGTAACACTGTTTGTACTAAATTGTAAAGAACCACTAAATGCACCAGCTTGTGATGGAGTTAATGTAAAAAAAATTGGTAAAGATTCGCCTGGTTGCAATGTAAATACTGTACCAGTAAATGGAGCGGTAAATGCTAACTGACTTGAAGGAAAAACAGTATACGCAGTAAATGTTATTGGTTGATTTCCATTATTTACAACATTGTATTGATATAAATAACTATTGTTTACCGATACAACACCATAGTTAATTGTATCCTGAACAACATCCAATGAGTAAATAGTATCAGCAACTGATGTTGTAGAAAAAGAAGTAATTCTATCAACCAATTGTGGATAATCAATAAATGGATTATGATTTAGTTGTTGAGTGAAAATTCTATTTGCTCGTGTAATCTCAACTTGTGTAGGAGGAAATTGTTGATGCCATTGCTTTAAAATACTTTCTTGAGTATCTAAAAAATTATTGTAATTTTGATAGCGCATTACAAAGTAAAGCATTGCTCTTGCTACCTCACCCTTATGTGCATCACGAGGTTCAAAAATTCC
>JANPGA010000092.1:0-2014 GCA_031423735.1 Bacteroidota bacterium
ATAATTTAACTTAAGTGTAATAAGGTTGAAGTATCATCGTATCTTTAAATATATTAGCTAATTGAATAATCTTATAAAAACGTACAATACATCACCCATTACTCTTAACAAAGCAGAAACAATGGGAACTATAAGCGCAACTCAATGCCCTTACAAGGGAGGTAGAGCTGTATTTAAAGCACGTTTTTATGTACATTTATTTAACGATAGTATTGTTTATTTTGATAATGAAGTTTGTTTAAGCCAAGGAGTTGAAAGGTTAAAACATGATGAGTTAAACTCAACGGTTGATTTTATGTTAACGCCTAATCCTGCGAACGAGCAAGTAGAAGTACGAATATTAAATCATATTAGCGATGACCTTTCATTTCAATTAATAAATTCGTATGGAGAAATATTATTAGAAAAAGGAAATGAAAGGGGAGTTAATAATTTAATTTTAAATACAAATAACTACCCGTCAGGATTTTACCAAATTAGATTATACAGAAATGGAATAATTGTACAAACAGAAAAATTAATACTGATAAAATGAAAAAACAGTTATTAGTTTTATTCTTATTAATTTGCCAATTATCAAATTCTTTGGCACAAGGATATAATCACCAATGGCTGTTAGGATATTGGCCCTACAATTATGATAAAGCAAGAATGTATTTAGATTCTTCAAATTATACTTTGCAAACTGAAAGAAGAAAAATGCCATTTTTTTCTACCGAAGCAAATATTTGTGATAACAATGGCAATTTATTAATGAGCAGTAACGGAGTTTGGATAGCCAATGCTACGGGTGATACAATGCTCAATGGTAGTGGGTTAAACCCAAGTCAAGAAACTGCAAGTTACCCAGATGGATTATTACTTGATTATGCAAATATTATTTTGCCATTTAATAGTGATACCAATAAATTTGTTTTATTTCATCATGTGGATACATTTGATGGTAGATCATATCCAGCCTACGAAATCATGCAAAGTGTAATCGATATGAAATTAGACAGTGGATTGGGAGGGGTTGTGCTGAAAAATGATACCATACTTAGAGATACCTTAAACTGGGGAATTGGGGCTTGTAAACACGCAAATGGTAGGGATTGGTGGGTAGTGGTGCAGAAACATGGGAGTGATGTAATTTTTAAATTTTTATTTACTCCAGATGGAATACAAAGTGTTACATCTCAGCATTTGAATACATTGTTTTCTTGGTATAACGTAACTGCTTTAGTTTTTTCTCCAGATGGAAATAAATTCGCTTACAATGTTTACGATTCAATAACGAAAAATTCTTCCACATTACTTTTTAATTTTGATCGATGTTCTGGAATGTTTTCTAATGCTCAGATTTTTCCATTAACGATAAGCAATTATTTATTTGGAATAACATTTTCATCAAATTCACAATTTTTGTATGCCAGTACTTCGATTAATGTATTTCAAATCGATTTGAATACATTTACAATAGATACTGTTGCAACATATGACGGTTTTACTCCAATACCTAATTTGGAAACTTTGTTTGATGCAATGTATTTAGCAGCGAATAGCAAAATTTATATTGCTACTGGAAATGGCACACAATATTTGCACGAAATAAATTACCCCGATAGTGCGGGCGTGGCTTGTGATGTACAACAGCATTCCATCTTTTTAAATGCTTGGAATTTTAGAGCTGTTCCCAACCATCCAAATTACTATTTAGGTCCTGTTATTGGGAGCGTTTGTGATTCATTGGCACATGTAGGAATTCAAGAACATTATGATGAAATACAAAATTTTAAAATTTATCCTAATCCATTAAGCACTGGCAACCTTCAAATAACCTATCTATTACCACAAAATCAGCAAGGAATATTTGAAGTATACGATTTGAATGGACGTAATTTATTTACTCAACCACTTTCACCTTGGAGTAGTTTGCAATATTTTAATTTATCATTTTTATCGGATGGATTGTATCAATGCGTAATTCGATCAGGGAGTAGTATTGCGACGCAGAAGTTGATGGTGGTGAAAT
>JANPGA010000093.1:0-1872 GCA_031423735.1 Bacteroidota bacterium
TATATATAAATTTTACTTTATACAAATAAAATGTTGATGCATTTGTAATAAAATTTAATCCTCATAGAAGCATTGCTTGGGGACCTTATTATGGTGGTTCAGATTACGATTTAGCTAAAACGTTAGAAGTTGACGAAAATCAAAATGATAATGTAATAGTTATTGGAGTCACTCAAAGCACTACTTTGCCTTTATGTTTGAATTGCATTGGCTATAACCAGCCTACTGGTAATGTTTTTTCTGTTAAGGGAGATTTGTTTGTTTTGAAATTGAATAAACTTGGATTATTAAATAAATTAGATAAAAGTATTTCAACTTTTTTTGGAGGTACAGGTCCTGAATACGCAGGAGGAATATGTTTAGGCGAAAATAATTCTTTTTATATAAGTGGTTTTGCAAATGCGAGTTCCTATGCAACATTTCCTTATCAATCAAAATCTGGGGCTTATTTTCAAACTATTTACCAGAATTTTGGTACACCTTCTCGATTAAATATAACTGATGGTTTTATTGCCCAATTTGATGTAAACAATAATTTAGTTTGGTCATCAGCAATTGGTGGTTACGATAATCCAAATATACTTGGCACAACTACAGATTGTATTAGTGGTTTGGCCTTTGATTCAAATTATAATTTGTATGCAACTGGATCCACAACAAATATTGGTTTAGTTGAAGGACGAATATTAAATGGGACTTACGCTACAGGTTTTTTCCCTATTGTAAAAACCAATCTAAGTCAATATTCAAGAATAAATAGTGGAGATTATGATGCTGTAATTTTAAAATTTAATGCAAATAATGCCTTAGTATGGAGTAGTGAATTTGGTGGTATGGAACAAGATAATAATTCTAATTTACTTAACTCTAAATTGATTGCGATAAATAGTCAAGATGAATTATTTATTGCAGGCGCAACAAATTCATACATGAATGGGATTATATGGCCATTGTTTCCACTTTATCCAAATAACATTTTAAATGGTTATAATCAGCATTTATTAAATAAGAAGCATGGTCCATCTTCTTTTCAAGATGGGTTTATTGCTAAATTTAATTCTAACAATGAAATTGTTTGGTCCACCTATATAGGGGGAGAATTTGATGAAATCATTAAAGGGATTTCATGCAGAAACACAAATAAATTATTTATTGCTGGAAATACAAATTCAATTAATTTTCCTATAAAATTTCAAAATGGAAATTACGTACAACAAAGTATTTCTGGCGCAAGCGATGGCTTTGTTATGGCTTTAAATAATAATAATTTAAATTATTTTTATTCGAGTTATTTTGGTGGTGATGGTGACGATCAAATTAATTCGATCGATTGTAGATTAAATAGTACAGATGAATTCGTTTTATCAGGCCAATCAAATTATACTTTTTCTTATCTATTTGCAAATCCGCCGGGAAATTTTGATTATTTCACTATTGGTAGCCACCCTCTCTTAACCAATGGCTTCGTTTCAAATATAAAATATCAGGAACCTTGGATTCAACGAAATGGCGATTTTAAAGAAGAAAACAAATTGGTTAATATTATCGAAAATAATAATGGTTACCAATTAGTTTTCACAGAAAACACAAAAGTTGCAAATTATATTATCTATGATGTTTTGGGTAAAATCGTTTCAAATAATGAAGTAAAATTGGAAAATAGAATTGATGTAAAGTTTACGGAATTGAGAATTGGAATTAATATTATTTCAATTTATGATAATGAAAATAATAGAATTAATTTAAAATTATTTTCTCATGAATAAAATAAATAGAATTAAATTGATAATAGTTTTATTTATATCTAGTGTTATGGTTTGCAATGCGCAATTTACAACTATTGCGCATTCTTCGCACCCAATTAAAGCATTA
>JANPGA010000094.1:0-3047 GCA_031423735.1 Bacteroidota bacterium
CAACTCTTCAGCTGGTGTAATCGCAAATGGTGGATCTGCAATTATAAGATCATACTTTGAATTTGTTCGCTCTAAATATGAATTCACTTCCGATAGTACTGCACTAACACTTGTAGGTGCTTTTAATAATTCTAAAGTTTGTCGTATAAATCGAATACATCCTGAATCATTATCTATTGCCGTTACATTTTGACTTCCACGCGAAAAAAATTCGTAAGATAAACTCCCAGTTCCAGCATATAAATCCAAAACTTTTAAAAGCGGAAATCGATAGCGATTATTTAAAATATTGAATAATCCTGATTTGGCATAATCAGTTGTTGGGCGTACTGGTAAATCTACCGGCGCCTTAAGTTGTTTCCCTTTGTATGTTCCGCTAATTATACGCACAAATGTTGGCTAAAGAGTACGAAATATTGATGTGCTGCAATACGTTCAAAACCATATGAAAATTCAATACCCTCCGGACGTTCTCCAAAGCTAATATTTCGAATGTATTTTTTACTCACTAACCATGTGGATGACATTTTATCGATTTCACCATAAAATTTCACTTCAGTTATATCTGGATTTAATTCCAGTTGTTCCAAGGTAAAAAGTAAATAGTAAATAAAATCTTCACTGGTTTCATATTTAAAAATATTACTGAATAATAAAACTGAACCTTTCGTTACAACCATATCGAAACTCTCAGCACGAACATTTACAGCTACAATTGCTTGTTCTTGGTGTTTGTTTAACATCAACTGACTTTCAATAAATGCAGTATTCGCGTTAAACAAGGAAAGCTCCTTAAAATGAGTGCCCGTTTCTTTCAATAAATTTTCAGGAACTGCATAAATATGATGAGCATCTGTAAGTCGTAACTTATCATCATAAACTCGTGAATCATTTTGAAGTTGACAGGTTAAGGATAAAATATCCTTCGATTGATCTTTGCTAAATAACGGACTAGGAACAATGGTGCTACAATTTGTATGTA
Organism: Bacteroidota bacterium; assembly: GCA_031423735.1. Classification (GTDB taxonomy): domain Bacteria; phylum Bacteroidota; class Bacteroidia; order AKYH767-A; family OLB10; genus JANXSD01. The sequence goes on from JANPGA010000094.1 coordinate 983, forward strand.
CTGCAAAAATTATTTTCGAGGGAATTAATTCTGCTAATAAATTATCCTGTTCTAAAACCTGATCCATAAAATTTACAGCCAAGCCATCTTTCGACTTTGATAAAATTCTGTAATCCTTTAAAACAACCACTTTTTGCCGTGTTCCATCTAAAATGCAATAGGTAAATCTTTCTTCATCAAGTACAGCTAATAAAACGCAATTATCCACCATTCCTAAGGTAAATGATTCATCAACTAATTGATACTTTTGAGTAACTTGTAAGGCTGTTCCTTCCATGAGATTGCAAAAATAGGTATTTCAACGCTGCAACCCTTTTCGATTACCTTTGTATTTTCAAAATCAGTGAAATTTATATCCAAATTCTTATTTTTAAAATGACCGTTAAGCCTGGTGGGATGAGTGATCGTGTAAGGGAGAAATTACTTGCCTCATTATCAGTAATTCCAACTTCCGGACAATTACAATTTATAGACAGTTTTAGTCGATTTTCTGAGGCTTCCCCAGAAGGGATTTTCCTTTTGAGAGGCTATGCGGGTACAGGAAAAACCACCTTAATGTCGGCGATGGTAAAAACGTTTCAAAAGGTGGTATTGCTTGCTCCAACCGGTAGGGCTGCCAAAGTTTTAGGGAATTATACAGGCAAGTTGGCCTACACTATCCATAAACATCTTTATAAACCTGCCATGTCATCCGATGGACGTATGTGGTTGCAACTCAATGAAAATAAGCATCAAAAAACGCTATTTATTGTTGATGAGGCGTCTATGATTCCTGATGCTTCTATTGATGATGATGCAAGTCCTTTTCCAGGCGTTAATCTCCTTACGGATTTAATCAATTACGTTTATAGCGGAAATCAATGTCGATTAATGTTAGTAGGCGATACTGCTCAGTTGCCTCCAGTTCATTTTGATCATAGTCCGGCACTTGATGCGAATCATTTGCGCTATCGCTTTCGCAGAGAAGTTACTGAAGTTGAATTAACCGAAGTGGTACGACAAGAACATGATTCAGGGATCTTAAAAAATGCTACAGCACTTAGAGTTCTCATCAAGCGCGACGCAAAAGAACCTATTTTAAAAACTGAAGGTTTTGATGATGTAAAAAGAGTGGATACCATGGAAATGTCAGAGTTGCTTTCATCACTTTATAGTAGTTATGGGAAGGATAATGTGTTAGTGATTACGCGATCAAATAAATCAGCAATACAGTACAATAAAATGATTCGTTTTCAACAATTGTGGATTGAAGAAGAACTGAATGCTGGTGATAGTTTAATGGTTGTAAAAAACAATTATAGTTGGCTTCCTGATGATCATAAAGGTGGTTTTATTGCCAATGGTGATGTAGTGGAAATTAAAAAAATTATTCGTTTCGAAGAACGCTTCGGCTTCCGCTATGCCTATGTTTCCTTACGACTTCCTGATTATCCTAACGAACCAGATTTCGAAGCAAATCTTTTGATGAATACGTTACATTCCGAATCGCCAGCTTTAACTTCTGCTGAAAACAAAACCCTTTACAATGCAGTTCAAGAGTTTTATGAGCGAGAGGAACCTGATAAACGACGACGAAATGCATTAGTTCGAAAAGATCCATATTACTCTGCTCTCCAGGTAAAATTTTCCTATGCAGTAACTTGTCATAAAGCTCAAGGCGGACAATGGCCCGTAGTATTTGTTGATCAAGGATATCTTACCGAAGAAATGATGGGCGTTGAACATTTAAGATGGCTCTACACCGCATTCACTCGAGCCCGCGAAAAACTCTACCTCATTAATTTCGATGAAAAATTTTTTAAAACATCATCATAAATGCAAATTAAGAAAACGATTAGATGAAAATATTACCCATTTAGATTCATAATTGCTTTACAATTAAATTTAAATCCTACCCAAATTTTTATAATTTTACTTAATGAAGCAAACACACCTTTTAGTACTTTTATTTATTTGCTTTTTTACAAAAGGTAGCTATGCGCAATACAACGGCAACAAATGGTGTTTTGGTGATAGTGCAGGTATTTATTTTAATGGTAGTTCATTAACCAATTTCACAACTTCT
>JANPGA010000095.1:0-3354 GCA_031423735.1 Bacteroidota bacterium
ATAGGACTAAAAACAAAAACCAAATGAAAAAACAACTACTAAAAAAGCTTTCGGCTTTCATCATTACAGCAATGCTATTTTCTGCAAGTGCTAATGCACAAATTGTTTACACAGATGTAAATCCGGATACGAGTATGACATGTCCAAACTATCAATGTAGCAAATCTTATAATCTTGATTTAAATAATGATGGTATAATTGATTTTACACTATCTACCTATTCTAACTATACCACTTGCTTTCCTCAAGGTTACGTAAGTACAAAGTCAGTTTCCATATTTTCCCAAAGTGGAAATTTAGCTGCTGCAAATTATTTGTCTGCCAATGCTTCAGTAGGCAGTAGTCTTTCTTTTACTACAAATTCTGTAATATTACGAAGAGTTGGATTAGGTGGTGGTGGGATTCGTTGTACTCCTTTACCTACAACTGGAAGTTGGACAAGCACATCAGACGGTTACGTTGGTTTGCAAATTACAGTAGGTAGCAATACCTATTATGGTTGGGTACGTCTGAATGTAGTTGTTGACCAATTTGTGTCCACTGTTTCTTGTATAGTAAAAGATTACGCATACAACTCCATTCCCAACCAACCCATTTTTGCTGGACAAACAACTTGTCCTTTACCAACAGTAAATGTAAGCGCAAGCGGTGCAACAACTTTTTGTTATGGAAGCCCTCTTACCTTAACTGCTGACAGTGCTAGTGGATATACTTTTCAGTGGCAAAAAAATACAGTAGCTATTTCCGGAGCAACAGCGCGTACTTATAAAGTAACTACATCGGGCAATTATACCGTCACTACTACCAATACTTGTAGCATAGCTACATCAACTCCTTTAAGCTGCACGCGCATCTTTAATCAAACGCCCGTTATTTCTACGTCTGATTCATTAGCTTATTGCGCGGGTCAGGCAATCAATACCAAGTTTACTGCAAATACTTATACTGCTGTTACTTATCAATGGCAGAAGAATTCAGTAAACATTAACGGAGCAATTGCTCCGAATTTCACTGCTACAACAACAGGAAATTACCGTGTTCGTGAAACTGCAAATGGCTGTACGCGTAATTCCAGTGCTAAATCAATTGCTATTAACTGCCGAATAGGAGAAGACTTTTCGAACGAATCCCTCCTTTCGATTTATCCTAACCCGGCTATCAATTACATTACTATACAATTTCCTTATGACCAATCAGCAATAATTTCTATAACCAATCTTTTCGGTCAATTAGTTTATTCAGAAAAAGTAAATGCAGAACTAACACAAATTGATGTGAGCAGATTTGCAGCAGGAATCTATATGATAAGATTGGGTAGCAAAGAAAATTTTGAAACGAAAACTTTTTCGGTAATTAAATAAATTAACCTTTTAAAAAATCATTAGAAACATAATAAAATGAAAAAACAACTTCTAAAAAAAATTTCTGCTTTCATCATTTCAGCAATGCTGTTTTCTGTAAGTGCAAATGCACAGATTGTTTACACTGATGTGAATCCGGATATTTTACAATTTTGCACTGCCACCTCTTTGAATTCTTGTTTCATTGAGGATAGTATTGATATTAACAATGATGGCATATTTGATTTAAAATTAGAGGGGGCTGCTTACGTTACTGGTCAACATAGTAACCCCCCACCCAGAAGAGGTTATATAAGGGTATCTCCTCTTCATGGAAGCGCTGCCAAAACGGACACTTCAGGAAAACCTCTATCTATGAATCTGAATGATATAATAGATTCTAGTGGTAGTTGGTTGACGACAGCATATCAGATTTTGATTTCAAGCAAATATGGACCAGGGAGTGCTCCTCCTTCTGGAAATTGGCTGGCTGGAACAGATAAGTATTTAGGGCTTAAAATAGTTTCAGGAGGTCAAACCAATTATTGTTGGGTTCAATTGAATATTACTTCCACAGCCTTTGCTGCGTCATTTACAGTAAAGGATTATGCCTACAACAGTATTTCCAACCAACCAATTCTTGCCGGACAAACAACTGCTACAGGAATAATTGAAAATTCTTTTGCATCTTCGATAAATCTTTTTCCCAATCCTGCAACCAATAATCTCACCATTGATTTAGGTAACAACAAAAAAGTTGAAGTAGCTATCGCTGACATTACAGGAAAAATAATTTACTCAAGCATAGCAAGAGATATGCAAAAAGTAGAAGTGAACACGCAAGATTTTGCAGATGGAATTTATTTTGTAAAAATCCAAACAGAAGATTTTATAGAAACGAAAAAAATTGTCATTAAAAAATAAATTCTATTCAAAATTTCAAAATTAACAAAATGAAAAATCAACTACTAAAAAAGCTTTCTGCTTTCATCATTACGGCAATGCTATTTTCTGTAAGTGCAGTTGCACAAATTGTTTACACAGATATTATTCCCGATAAAACTCTAAATTCTGGAAGTTACAACATTGATTTAAACAATGATGGTCTAAATGATTTTACATTTACTGCATGGTGGACTTTCCTGGGTTGTGGAGGCAACTGTTATATCCGACTTGACACTACACGAATTAAACCGACTGGCTTAAGTTGGGTATCTGATTATACCAACGGTCAAGCAGCAAAGTTGAATTCAGGAGATTCAATTAATGCATCTTCTCCTCTCTGGACAAATTTTCAGCCTCAGTTATTGTATAACAATAGAGGAGACTGCAGTCTTCCACTTGGTTATTGTACTCCTGCGCAAGCTTTTGTACTGCCTCACTATTTACCCTCTTTTGGGATTTGGCACAGCGTTGTTGATAAATATTTAGCATTGAAAATTCAAGTCACTGGTAATATTTACTACGGTTGGGCACGGCTTGATGCAGGAGGCGATGGCTTAGATATCAAGATTAAAGATTACGCCTACAACTCCATTCCCAACCAACCCATCCTTGCTGGACAAACAACTGCCACTGGAATAATTGAAAATTCTTTTGCTACATCCATACGTCTTTTTCCAAACCCTGCAACCAATCATCTCACGATTTCTATGGGCAGCAACAACAAAAAAGTTGAAGTAGCTATCGCATACATTACAGGAAAAATAATTTACCCAACTACTTCAACTAATTCCGAAAACATAGAAGTGAATACAGAAGATTTTGCAACTGGGGTTTATCTAGTGCGAATTCAATCAGCAGATTTCATTGCAACCAAAAAACTGTTCATTGAAAAATAAAGTTAGTATGTAATTAAACAATACATATTCTTAGTAACAGTCGGGTATTCGCAAAACAATGGCTTAAAAGAAATGGCGGGTGAAATGGTTAATTAAACATTTGTACATCTATTAAATAGTAGTGGCAATTTGACGGTTCGTGCTTCTAAACCGCTACTTCGTTAACGGCAGAA
>JANPGA010000096.1:0-7620 GCA_031423735.1 Bacteroidota bacterium
CGCTTGAAATAAATAACCATTCGATTCCCACATATGGGAATTCGTATGTTGTCCAGATCCAACAATATATTTTATCGTTTCAACTCGTTGATAAATTGTATCCTTTCCTTCTAAACGAAACTCTTTAAATTTTAAGCTATCATTTTCCCATAATGGTGTATAATAAAAATCCTTAAATTTATCATATACTAAAGGGTGGTTTGAAAAATTAGCAGAAGATTTACTTTTTGTTGCATGATCAAATGATTGACCCATTCCAGTATGAATAAAAGTTGAGTGGACATCATTATGGCATCCTCTACAAGTTTGAATTCCTACATATTTTGCTGAATCACTAAGTCCTGCATAAGTAGTTCTAACTATAGATTTTTGTGGCGTATTAGTGCAATTCCAATTCATACCAACAATTGAGGTAATAATTATTAAAAAAATAAAAAATTTAATAAAACGCATCATTTTATAAAATTGAATGCGGTCGAATAATTTGCATTGTTGTTACATCATGCCAAATTCCGTTATATGCAATCCACTCGCGTAAAATTCCACTAGTTCTAAATCCAACTCTACCAAATAATCGAAGACTTGCTTCATTTGTATTTTCTATATGACAATAAACCTGATGAATGTTAAGAGTATCAAAACAGTGTTTTACAAGTAAAGAAACTGCTTCTAACGCATAGCCTTGACGACGATGTGCTTTATCCCCAATTAATATTCCTAGTCCTGCTCGTCGATGTTGAGGATCAAAATCAAACAAATCAATATAGCCAATTGTGGCGCCACTTTCAGGAATTTCACTTATTAATTCAATGGCAAGTCTCAATTGTTTTGCAGTATAAATATCCTGAAGTGCATTTTTATAATATTGTTCTAAAGTGTATCTTGAATAAGGAGACAAAGTTCCACTTACTGGCCAAACTTCAGTGTCATTTTCAAAAATCATCATTAAATCAACGTCCTTGGGTTCTAACGCTCTTAATAAAACACTTAATCCTCGAATCATAAGATATCAATAAAACCTTTAAAGACAAATTTAGCCGGACCTTCCAACCAAATATTTACAAATGCTTTTTCTTTTCTTTCAAATTTTACAAATAATTCACCTCCTAGAGTAATTACTTTACAACCAGATATATTATTATTTATTTTATTTGTTGCAGCAGTGGCTAATACAGAAGCAGTAACGCCAGTACCACAACTTAAAGTTTCATCTTCTACTCCTCGTTCAAAGGTTCTTACAAACATTTTCGAATTAACAACTTCAACAAAATTCACATTTGTTCCATATTGCTTAAATTCAATACTATTTCGAATAAATTTACCTTCAGCAACAACATCAACTTTATCAGCATTATTTACCCATCTAACAATGTGAGGTGAGCCAGTATTTACAAAACAATCTCCGCCTTCTCTTAGTTTAACTTCATCAACATCGCCCATTTGTAAAGATATCCAATTACGATTTAAATCAATAATTGCATTATGCTCACCATCAGTTGCAATAAAATTTGATTGAACTCCTATATAACCTCTGTTATAAGCGAATTGAACAAGGCATCTTCCTCCATTCCCACACATCGATCCTGCCAACCCATCAGCATTAAAATAAAGCATTTCAAAATCATAATGTAAATGTTTTTTAATGATCATTAAACCATCAGCTCCAACACCAAATCTTCTATCACATAAATTCGAAATAGTTGAGGTCGATAATTCAAATTGGTTTTCCCACCCATCAAGGATTATAAAATCGTTACCAGTACCTTGGTACTTATAGAATTCTAATTGCATGGCTGTAAAGTTAACGAAAACAATATTTACATTGATTTTTGAAAAATATTAAGGAATATTGAATCGTGTTAATATCTAGTTAAATTCATATCTTATTCACAAAATCTCTAATAATTTTGAACCAATCAAAAAAAAACTTAAATTTATACCACATCGATTCAAAAATTACGTCCAACTTAAAAAGAGAAAAACGATGAAAAAGTACTTTGCAGTATTTATTGTTGCATTAATAGGCAGCATATTAGGAACAGGAATTTATAACCGCTTCAATGATAAAAATGACGTTCAAGCTGGAAAATCATCAATTGTTGCGGCTTCAGCATTTCAAAAAGTTAATTTTAGTGGAACTACCAATAATCCTAGCGATTTTACAGCCGCTGCAGAAGCAACAGTTCCAACCGTTGTACACGTAAAAACTACTTATGCACGACAAGTTGGTGGAAATACAATTGATCCATTTAGTTTTTTCTGGGGAGCTCCGCAACAGCAAGGTGGCAGCCAACAACAATCTACTGGGTCTGGAGTTATTATATCTGACGATGGTTATATTGTAACAAATAACCATGTTGTTGAAAATGCAGAGCAAGTACAAGTTACCTTAGACGACAAAAGAACTTATAGTGCTAAAATAATTGGTACTGATCCTTCAACTGATCTTGCTCTTTTAAAAATTGATGCTAAGGGACTAAACTTTGCAGGTTATGGAAACTCAGATGATGTACGAGTTGGAGAATGGGCTTTAGCAGTTGGAAATCCTTTTAATTTAACATCGACAGTAACTGCTGGGATTATTAGTGCAAAAGCAAGAAATATCCATATACTTCCTGATCAGAAATTTCCTATTGAATCCTTTCTTCAAACAGATGCGGCTGTAAACCCAGGTAATAGTGGTGGAGCCTTAGTAAATACAAAAGGAGAACTAATTGGAATAAATGCTGCCATTGCTTCAAATACAGGATCATATTCAGGATATTCATTTGCAATACCTGTTAATATTGTTAAAAAAGTGGTTAATGATTTATCAGAATTTGGAACTGTTCAAAGAGGATTCATCGGAGTAAGTATACGAGATTTAGATGCGGATTTTGCTAAAGAAAAAGATATTAATACGTTAGATGGTGTTTATGTTAATGGGCTAACGGAAGGTGGCGCCGCATCATCGGCTGGAATTAAGGAAGGGGACGTCATTACAAATATTAATGGAGCTCCAATCAAATCTACTCCTGAATTGCAGGAGCAAGTTGGCAGGTATCGCCCAGGCGATAAACTCTCTGTAATAGTTATTCGCGATAGCAAACCACGTACATTGGAGGTTATCCTAAGAAATAAAAATGGCAATACGACTATTGTAAAAAATGATGCTATTAATGTTTTGGGGGCAAAATTTGAATCGTTAAGTGAAAATGAAATTCAAAAATTAGGATTGAAAGGAGGAGTTAAGATTTCTAATTTAGATAATGGTAAACTAAAAAACGCTGGATTAAAAGAAGGATTTATAATTACTGCAATTGACAACAAACCTGTAAAATCACCCGAGGATGTTTTGAATTACTTAGAAAATAAAACTGGAGGTGTTTTAATTGAAGGCACATATTCAAACGGCATGAGAGCCTATTATGGTTTCGGCATATAAATTGATGCAATAAAATTAAGAGGCTATCTAAATTAGGTAGCCTTTTTTTATTGAATTATTCCTTCTAATTTTAATTTAAAAAATCAGCAATATACTTTAAAAAATAAGTTGACAATAAAAACTGGCTTGTATCAAAGTAATACTTTACATTTGTAATACACAACAGAAAAGTACATGGCAGTTTTCGATTAACAAAAAAATCGTTTATGCGTCAACTAAAGATTACCAAGTCGATTACCAATCGAGAAAGCGCATCGCTTGAAAAATACCTTGCTGAAATTAGCAAAGAAGGTATGATCAATGCTGAAGAGGAGGCGCGTTTAGCAAGATTAATTCGTGAAGGCAATCAAGAAGCACTTGATAAATTAACAAGAGCGAATTTGCGTTTTGTTGTTTCTGTTTCAAAACAATATCAAAATCAAGGCTTAAGTTTACCCGATTTAATAAATGAGGGAAATTTAGGTTTAATAAAAGCAGCTAAACGTTTTGATGAAACGCGTGGCTTTAAATTTATTTCTTACGCAGTATGGTGGATAAGACAGAGTATACTTCAGGCAATTGCTGAACAATCAAGAATTGTTAGATTGCCTTTAAATCAAGTTGGCTCACTAAGCAGAATAAGTAAAGCTTTTAGCAAACTTGAACAGCAATTTGAAAGAGAGCCTTCCCATGAGGAACTTGCTTTAATTACCGAAATTTCAATCGATAAAATTTCTGATGCCTTAAGGATTTCTTCACGACATGTTTCAATGGATGCTCCATTTGTAAATGGAGAAGAAAGTACATTATTAGATGTAATTGAAAATTCTGAATCTCCAAGAGCAGATTTACTTCTAATGTCAGAATCATTAAACAAAGAAATTAATCGTTCATTAAGTATATTAAATGATAGAGAACGAGAAGTCATTAAATTATTTTTCGGAATTGGTTTTTCTCATGGATTATCATTAGAAGAAATAGGTGCTAAATTTGATTTAACACGTGAACGAGTACGGCAAATAAAAGAAAAAGCAATTAGAAGATTACGTCACAAAAATAAAAGTGGATTATTGAAATCTTATTTGGGTGAATGAACTAAATATTATTTCAAAATAAAAGCCTGAGGTAAGAATTACTTCAGGCTTTTATTTTGAAATTAGAATTCTAATTAATAATAAGTTAATCGGATAACTTGAGCTAAATATTTCGAATAACGAATTACCTGGCGACTATAACCGTATTCGTTATCATACCAAATATACAATACCAAACTCTTTTTATCTTTTGAAACAATTGTTGCAGGACTATCAACAATCGAAGCACAAGGATTACCAATCAAATCACTTGATACTAGCTCATTTGAAGATGAATATTGTATTTGCTCAATAAGTGGTCCTCTTAGTGCTGCATCTTTTAGAATTTCATTAATTTCCTCTTTAGTTGTATCTTTTTTTACAGTAAGATTTAAAATTGCTAATGACACATCAGGTGTTGGTACTCGAACAGCGTTTCCTGTTAGTTTGCCAGCAAGAATTGGGATTACTTTGGCTACTGCTTTATCTGCGCCAGTTTCAGTAATTACCATATTCATTGCAGCAGAGCGACCTCGACGATATTTATCATGATAATTATCAAGTAAATTTTGATCGTTAGTATAAGAGTGAATTGTTTCGATGTGACCTCTTTCAATTCCAAGTGTTTTTTCTACAACAGAAAGGATAGGCACAATTGCATTGGTTGTACAAGATGCAGCTGAGAAAATTGTTTCAACGTCACCTCCATCGCGTTCATTTACACCATAAACTACATTAGGAATATCACCTTTACCTGGGGCAGTTAAAAGTACTCGCTCAACTCCTTTTGCTTTTAAATGTTTTGATAAACCTTCGCGATCACGAGAAACACCTGTATTATCGATTAATAAAGCATTATTAATTCCGAAAGCTGAATAATCAATTTCTTCAGGTTTTTTAGCATCAATAACATATATAGTATGACCATTAATGATCAACGCATTTTTATCATAATCTTCGATTACAGTTCCTGGGAAAGGTCCATGAACAGAATCATTTCTTAATAATTCAGCTCTTTTTGAAAGATCATCTGTTGCACGACTTCTCACTACAATGGCTCGCAATCTTAATTGCTCCCCTTTGCCCGCTTGAGCTACGAGTTCTCGGGCAAGAATACGACCAATACGACCGAATCCATAAAGAATTACATCTCTAGGAATCATTACTTTTTTATCCTTCCCAATTAAGTCTTTCAACTTGTTAGTAAGAAATGCCTGTGGATCATTTTTGAAATCTAACATTTCACTGATCCATTCAGCACCCAAACGACCAATATCAATACGAGATGGAGCAAGATCCATGGTCTTGATTATTCGCGCTAACATCAAAGTATCAATTACTGAAATTGGCTTCTTAACAAAATCTTTTGCATACTGATGAAGATTTAAGATTTGGCTTGCACTCCGATCTACCAATTGATTTCTAAAAACAATTAATTCAACTGATTTATCGAACCAAAGATCACCAGTAATATGGATCAATTCAATAGCAGCTTTTTCCTGTTCTATCCAGTCACAAAGTTGGTTTTGATAGGTCGTTTGACCTAATTCATTATTCATAGATGTAGACATAATTCGTATTTTAGTGGAAGTGCAAATATAAACAGCTAAAGGATTCTAATAAAGAATATTAGATATAAAATCATATTTACTTCTAAAAATGAAATATTCCAGAGATACTTCCTAAAAAAAATAGCCCTTCATGAATGAAGGGCTATTTAAAACTTGGGTGAAAGACGGGGCTCGAACCCGCGACCTCCTGAACCACAATCAGGCGCTCTAACCAACTGAGCTACAATCACCGTAATGAGGGCGCAAAAATAGCATATAAATCAATGCACCCAAATGAGATTTCCTAATTTTATTTTTTAAAACACACTTTAAAAGTGCTAACAAAAAAATAAATATCATTAAATCACTATCTGTTAGAGCCGTTTTGATTGTCTAACTTTGCCAAAGAATGGCAGATAAAACACTTTTAACAGTTGAAGGAATGACCTGTAGCAGTTGTGCTCAAGGAATTACGCGTCATCTCGAAAAAAAAGGGCTTCAAAATGTTAACGTACATTATGAAAGTAAGGAAGTTGAATTTGAACTTGTAAAAGGGTATGATGTATCTGATGTTATCAATGAAATAAATAGTATTGGTTATAAAGCATTCCCTTGGAAAAAGAAAAGTGTCTCTGATATTCAACCAACTAGATATTCCAAATTAGAAATTCGCTTTTTTATAAGTTTAATTTTTACGGTGCCATTATTACTTCACATGGTTCTTAATTGGCATATTTTGCACCAAATTTGGTTTCAATTTTTATTAAGTCTACCTGTATTATTAATCGGCATATCTCATTTTGGAAAAAGTGCCTGGGGTTCATTGAAGGCTGGCTTTCCAAATATGGATGTATTAATCGCAATAGGTTCAATTACTGCCTTTATATACTCCTGTATTGGCTGGATCCTACATTATGGAAGTCCTTTAGCAAATGAATATTTGTTTTTTGAAACATCTGCCACCATTATTACCTTAGTTTTATTAGGAAATATTATTGAACAAAAAAGTTTAATAAAAACACAATCTGCATTAATTGAACTTTCTAAACTTCAACCTCAAACTGCTCATTTGATTTCTGATGCTTTAACTGATAAAGAAGATATTCATGATGTAAATGCAAATGATTTAAAAGCAAATGATTTAGTTTTAGTTAAAAGTGGAGAACGAATTCCTGCCGATGGTCAAATCTATTGGGGAAAAGCAAATATTGATGAATCCTCAATGACTGGAGAAAGTATTGGAATTGAAAAAGGCGAAAATGATAGTGTACTTGCTGGAACTATTTTAACCGATGGTAGTATTAAATTTTTTGTTCAGAAAGGAGGAAATGACACCGTACTTTCTTCAATGATTGAACTTGTAAAAAAGGCATCTACACGTAAGCCTCAAATTCAACGTATTGGAGATTTGGTAAGTTCACGTTTTGTACCTATTGTAATTGGGATTTCATTACTAACATTTGCTCTCTCCTACTTTGCATTTAATGTTGATTTCCAACATTCTGTTTTAAGAAGTATTGCTGTCCTTGTAATTTCGTGTCCTTGCGCAATGGGACTTGCTACTCCTGCTGCAATTGCCGTGGGTTTAGGCAGG
>JANPGA010000097.1:0-4444 GCA_031423735.1 Bacteroidota bacterium
CCTGAATCCGACTCTTCTGAGTTATTTAGTGCTGGGCCAAATGGAAGATCTCGTGCATTAGTTAATGGTAGAATTTTAACAAATAAATCAGCAACTGTAAATGGAAGAATTTTAACTAATGGTAGAATTCTTACCAATGGATCAGCTGTATTAAATAGTACCTCTGTAAATGATAGTAGTAACGAAAAGACCGCAGTTATCGTAGATGAGGATGATGTTAATGCACCTGCAAATGATTCCCTCTCTAATTTGAAATCAATAAATATGATTACTGGAACAACTCCTGGTAGTTGGTTCATTATCCCAGGCGCATTAGTTGCTGATAATTTTGATATCTCTTATGGATTAGGAAAGTTAGATATTAATCCAGCAGTGCTTACAGTAAAAGCTGCAAATAAAAATGCTATTTGTAATGTAATACCAACATTTACTTCTACTGTTTCGGGTTACCAATTTACTGATGTTGATAGTCCTATTGTATCAGGAACAATTAATTATCAATTATTGGATGCTGCTAATAATCCTGCAAGTATTTTAAATCCACCATTTGGTATATATCAAATTGTACCGAGTGGTTTAATACTTAGTACACCTTCTAATTATGTAATTAATTATGTAAGCGGAGCATTAACGGTACCTCTTGAATTAACCTTATCAGCAATAGTTACTCAACCTTTATGTTATAATCAAACTGGTTCGGTAATTCTGAATGCTGCTGGAGGATCATCTCCTTATTCAATAACCGGTGATGCTACAACATTACTTAACGCAGGCACTTACCATTATTTAGTTACTGACGCCAATGGATGTACTGCTAGTGCAACAGTAATTATTAATTCTATTCCTCAACTGGTTTTATCTGCTGCTATTTCTCAACCATTATGTTCATTACAAACTGGCAGTGTTATATTAAGTGCAATTGGTGGGACTGGTTCTTATAGTTTTACTGGTGATGCTGTAACAAATCTTGTTGCAGGATTATATAGTTATACTGTTACTGATGGAAACGGATGTACCTCAATTGGCTCAGCTAATATTGTCCCAACTAATCCAATTTCAACTTTCTATTTAGATTTTGACGGAGATGGGTATGGCGACATATCACATTCAATTCAATCATGTAATACTAGTCCTGATTTAGGATATAGTTTATTAAGTACTGATTGTAATGATGCATTAGCTTCTATTTCACCTTTAGCAATTGAATTATGTGGTGACTTAATAGATAATAATTGTAATGGATTTATTGATGAAGGTTGTGGTTGTGTTAATCCACCAACAACAAATGCAGGTTCGAATCAAATCGTATGTTCTGGTAGTTCTGTTTCGTTAAATGGTTCTATTGGTGGAAGTGCATCGAATGCATCTTGGAGTACAAATGGTTCAGGAACTTTCTCACCATCAAGTGCAAGTTTAAATGCTACTTATGTTCCTTCTTCCGCTGATTATGCAAACGGATTTGTGACATTAACTCTTCTTACAAATTCACCACCATCTTGTTCACCTGCATCCAAATCAATAACTGTTACCTTCCAAGCGGTTCCTTTAAATACAGGTACAATTAGTGGTCCTGCATTAATCTGTAATCCTAGTGCAGCAACAACGGTTACTTATAGTATAATATCCACTGGTGCGCCTTCTTATAATTGGTCAGTTCCTCCTGGTGTAACAATTGTTTCAGGGCAAGGATCTACTTCAATCGTAGTTAAATTTAACACTTTAATTATTCAAACTGGAATTGGTGGATTAATAAGTGTAGTAGCAAGTAATAGTACCGCATGTAGCACACCAAGCTCTATTACATTATCTGCACAATCAACAACACCAGTAACACCAGGTTCTATTTCTGGTTACGATAAAGTTTGTCCAAATGAAGATGTAATTTATTCAACGAATATAGTTGCTCGTGCTACATATTATAATTGGACAGTTCCAACCGGCGCAACTATAATTGCAGGTGATAAAACCAACATAATAACTGTACGTTATAATAATAGTTTTATTGTAGGTTCAATAGGTGTCGCTGCTGTGAATGGTTGTGGATCTAGCCCTGTTAGATCTCGATCAATTAATCTGAATATTCTTCCAGCGCCTACTTCTGTAACAGGAAATATAACTGGTGTTTGTGCAACAACAAATCCTTATAGTGTAACACCAGTAACCGGCGCTCATGATTATTTCTGGACACTTCCTTCAGGTGCAAATATAGTTGGTGATAATCATGGATTAAATATAGTGGTTGACTTTACTAACTCGTTTGCTGGCGGAAATATCTTAGTTCAAGTTATAAATAATTGTGGTAATGGAAATGCAAGAGCTGTCTCGATTTTTGGTGCTCCTGCTAAGCCAGGAGTTATTAGTGGACCTCCAACACTTTGTGCTAACAACGGAGCAATAACTTCTACTTACAGTGTTTCAACTGTTTCTGGTACCTCAACATATTCATGGACAGTTACCAGAGGATTAAAACTTGTAAGCGGACAAACATCTAAAAATGTTCAGATTTATGGAAATACTCCAACTACTGCTCAATTAGTAACAGTGAAAGCAAATAATGCTTGTGGTACATCAGGAGCAAGTATCTTAAGTAATATATCTGTTATTTCTTGTCCTCGTATTTCTGATGGTTTAGCTGATTTAGGTTTGATGGCCTATCCAATTCCAACATCTAATGATCTAACAGTATCCTTCAATACTATGTCAGAAGGGAATTACACATTATCACTTACTGATGTAACAGGACGTAAATTATTAATTCATCCTTCTATATCAACTAAAGGAATTAACATCATAAATCTTAACCTAAGTAATTTCGTAAAGGGAATTTATGTATTAACATTAGAGACTGAAAACGAAGGAAGTAACGTGATGAGAGTAATGGTAAAATAATAATCAAATATTTAGCTTATTGAAATAGAAGCTCGATATGGTAAGATTGTTTCACATTTGAAATTTTTTATAATAAAGAAGTGGTATTTGGATCTCCAAATACCACTTCTTTATTAAATTATGAATCTATTTATGAAGTTTTAAGCTAGTTTTACTGAAAATTATGTTCCTTCGTGTAAACAAGTCTTGTTGCGATTATATATGAAAAGAAGAAATATTCTAATAATTTGTATTTCTATATTATTTTGTACACATGGCTTTTCGCAACCATCAAAAACTGATAGTCTTAAAACTGTTTTAGAAAAGGCAATCGAGGATAGCAATAAAGTAAATATTCTTATAGAAATCAGTAAAACTAATTCGGTTTCTTCACCTGAATTAGCTTTTAATTATGGGTTACAAGCAAAGAAACTAGCAGAAAAAATTAACTTTAAACGAGGTTATGCCCTAGCATTAAAGTATACTGGAATTGCCTATTTCAATTTAGGATATTATGTTGAATCTCTCCAGCAGTATGAACAATCACTTCAAGTTTTTAATGAAATTGGTGATAAAACGGGTGTTGCTAATATGTATAGCAACATGGGAAATACCTATTATAACCAAGGTGATGATGTTAAAGCTTTAGAATTATTTTTAAAATCTTTAACAATTTCTGAAAATGTAAATGATACACTTAGAATTGTTACAGCCTTAATAAATATTGGCGCTGTTTATACAAATAAAACTGCAACCCACGATAAAGCCTTGCAATATTTACTCCGCGCACTTCCCTTATGTGAAGCTATAAAAAACGACGCAGCAATTGGAGTGACTACTGTAAATATTGGTGAAATGTACCTTGATAAAAACTTAGAGGACTCCGCTCTCTATTATTTCGAAAGAGCAAAGATTGCAAACCAAGGTACCGAAGATTATCCATATACACTTAACTTCATTGGACGTGTTTATACTAAAAAGAAAGAATATGAAAAGGCAATTTCTATTCAGTTAGAAGCATATGATATTGCAAAAAAATCTGATTTAAAAAATGACATGACCATCTCGCTTGTTGAATTAGCAAAAACTTATAATGAGAAAGGTGATGTTAAGCCAGCTTTAGCAAAATATATTGAAGCAGAATCTTTAGCAAATGAAACAGGCGCCAAAAAAAGTTTAAAGGATATTTACCAAGGATTAGCTCAAGTGTACTCTAATTTAACCGATTATAAAAATGCTTTTAAGTATCAAAATTTATTGATTGGAATTAAAGATACTTTATATAATATTGATACTGATAAAAAACTTGGTACGCTTCAATTCACTTTCGATATTGAGAAAAAGCAAGGTCAAATTAATCTCTTAACAAAGGATCAAAAAATCCAACAACAAGAAATTCGCCGACAAACATTAATGCGGAATGGATTTATTGGAGGATTTGCAGTTGTATTGCTATTTGCTGGTGTCTTTTTCACCCAACGAAATCGGATATCGAAAGAGAAAAAACGTAGTGATGAATTATTGTTAAATATCCTTCCTGAAGAAACTGCTGAAGAGTTAAAAGCAACAGGATCGG
>JANPGA010000098.1:0-1703 GCA_031423735.1 Bacteroidota bacterium
AAAAGCATATTCCTCTAATCGAAGAAGCTGGAAAAAAAGGAGTTCAAATATTATGCTTACAAGAAATTTTTAATACTCCGTATTTCTGCCCGGGACAAGATAAAAAATGGTATGAATCAGCCGAATCTGTACCAGGACCAACAACAGATTTAATGGCAACCTATGCTAAGAAATACAACATGGTGATCATTGTTCCGATCTATGAAAAAGAGCAAGCCGGCGTTTTGTATAATACAGCAGCAGTGATTGATGCAGATGGAACTTACCTAGGTAAATATCGCAAAAATCATATTCCACATACCTCTGGTTTTTGGGAGAAGTTTTTCTTTAAACCAGGAAATTTAGGATATCCTGTTTTCCAAACGAAATATGCAAAGGTTGGTGTTTACATTTGCTATGATCGTCATTTCCCTGATGGAGCACGTTGCCTAGGATTGAATGGTGCTGAAATAGTTTATAATCCATCAGCAACGGTTGCTGGATTGTCGCAATACCTTTGGAAATTGGAACAACCTGCACATGCTGCTGCGAATGGATATTTTATGGGTTGTATCAATCGTGTTGGTGAAGAGAAACCTTGGAACCTAGGGAAGTTTTATGGCTCCTCCTATTTCGTCGACCCACGTGGACAAATTTTTGCTCAAGCATCCGAAGATAAAGATGAATTATTAATTGCAGATTTCGATTTAGATATGATTGAAGAAGTTCGTGCAACATGGCAGTTCTTCCGCGATCGTCGCCCAGAAACTTATGGGAAGTTAACTGAGTTATAATTATTTTTTAAAAATAAAATTGCTATGTCAATTCAAAATAACCGATTAACTGCTGAAGAGTTCGCTCAAAACTTTTCGGATGTTCATCCTCCATTTGAACATTCGGAAGGTGCTGTAATCGAAGCAAACCGCTGTATCAATTGTTACGATGCCCCATGCACAAAATCTTGTCCTACAAGTATTGATGTGCCTTTATTTATCAAGCAAATTGCATCTGGAAATATTAAAGGTTCAGCTAAAACTATTCTTTCCTCTAACATTATGGGTGGTGGATGTTCGAAAGTTTGTCCAGTAGAAAAATTATGTGAAGGAGCTTGTGTTTTTAATTTATTGGAAGATGTTCCAATAAGTATTGCAAAGTTGCAACGCTATTCAACCGAAAAGGCTATTCATGAAAAATGGAAACTTTTTGAACGCAAACCTTCCAATGGAAAAAAAGTTGCAGTGGTTGGCGCAGGACCAGCAGGCTTAGCTTGTGCACATGCATTATCCTTACAAGGCGTTGATGTAACTATTTTTGAAAAAGAAGAAAAAGGTGGTGGATTAATGACCTATGGAGTTGCTGCCTATAAAGTTACTCCAACATTTTGTAAAGAGGAAGTAGACTTTATTACTTCACTTGGTGGGATCACTATTAATTACAATCAAGAATTAGGAAAAGATATTCTATTAACTGATTTGCAAAAGAACTTCGACGCTGTCTTTTTAGGGATTGGTGTTGGTGTTGCTCGTGAATTAAATATACCAGGTGAAAATATTGAAGGTGTAATTGATGCGATTTCATTCATCTATAATTTACGAACTAACGATTATTCTCAAATTGCCGTTGGTGATAAAATAGCAGTAATTGGAATGGGAATGACAGCCATCGACGCAGCAACTCAATCAAAACGATTAGGAGCAAAAGAAGTAACATTAATTTATCGTCGT
>JANPGA010000099.1:0-4301 GCA_031423735.1 Bacteroidota bacterium
TTTAAATTTTTTTTAGAGGATATAATTTCGTTTTCGTTTACATAAATAATGGTGCCAAAGCATCTTTGTGGCAAGAGTTCTCATTGGAGCCCATTTTTCGGTATATCCTAAAAGTTCTTCTTTGTTTTTGATGCCAGTAAGTTCGTAAGCACTTTTAAGGGCAGCAATATCTCCTTCGGGAAATACATCAGGATGTTGTAAGCAAAATATTAGATATACATCGGTTGTCCATTTGCCAATACCTTTAACCGATGTTAATTGAATTCGTATTTCTTCAACAGTTAAATTTTTAAGAGCTGATAAATTTATTTTGTGATTAATAACATCCGACGCAAGTCCTTTTACATATTTTATTTTTTGTTTGCTGAAATAACAACCCTTTAATTCTTCATCAGTAAGTAATAAAACATTTTCAGGAGTGATATTATCAACAAGTAATTTTAATTTGTCATAGGTAGCCTTCGCTGATGCCAAAGAAACTTGTTGCTCCAAAATTATTCGAACGAGCGATTCAAAACCTTCTGGTCTGCTCCAATCAGGTGGAGATCCATATTCATTAAAGATCATTTGAAAAAGCGGATCCTTATGGATGAGTTGTTGAATTGATTTTTTGGAAATGAGTTTCATTTTGTACAAAAATGTTTTTATTCGACTACAAATTTAGAATTATGTCGAAGATAGTTCAATAAGAATTATTGTTTAAAGGAATTATTATGGGGAGAATACAATTAGATTGAATTGAGTTTCGAGAAAAGTCGGCAATTATTTCAAATTAGAGTCACGCATTAATTTATTATTTCGAGTTATTAATCAAATTGCTCATTATAAAATTTGTGTAGCGCTAATGTTTAATATAAATTTAGCAAGTCAACTTTTGCCAATCAGTTAAAATTATAGGTGAACATAGGATTTCGTAATGGTTAACCAAATACTAATGTTAAATTTACAGAAAATGTATTTGTTTTGGAATTTATTATTTACTTTTATTTATAATTACAAATTATGGTTGCTTCTAGTAAGCATAAATAATTGTAGTATTTGAAGCGTTTAAGAGTGAGTTTAGTAGGTATTTTAAGTTTGATCTTTAAATTCTTAACATAATTTTATGATATCAACAACCACTATTAAAAGTACTGCTTCGAAAATCGAATCAGCTATCAGCTATCAGCTATCCTAAAATTTAGAAGAGGGAAGTTAGGTAATCTCTTTAACCAATCAAAATCTTTTGAGTGGAAAGATGATAAAAGATCATTCATTTCGCGTTTTCTTTTCAAATTAAAAATACCACTAGGGTTTCCTAATTATAAAGTAGCAATTTTATTTTGTATATTTATCATTATGATTACCTCTAATAAATTGTATGCTCAAACAAATAATGCATTATACTTTGATGGAGTTGATGATTATGCAATGATTTATCCTTACTCAGATTTAAATATTGGAATTCAAGATTTTACTTTAGAAGCGCAAGTGATATTAAGTAAAAATGTTGAAATTGATTCTTGTTTTACTATTATTAATAACTGTTTAGATGCAACTGGATATTTATTTGGAATTACATTGAATGGGAACTTGTTTTTGTCAATTAATGGTATAGCATATATTGATACGATTTCTAACCGTAATATGCTTTTTGATAGTTCCTGCCATGCCATTGCTGTTAAACGAAATCAATATGATTTATCTTTTTTTATTGATGGCAATCGAACAATCCGATATACATTGCCAACAATAGATGACATTACTACACCTTCAAATATATTTGTTGGAATTAAATCAGATCTTTCACTCCGATCTGCGTATCATGGCATTTTGGATGATATACGAATTTGGAATTTTGCACGTGAGAATTTCGATATATTCAATTCAAGTACAACATGTTTATCAGGAAACGAAGCAGGATTAATCGCTCAATGGAGAATGGATTATATTCAGGATAATGTTTTATTCGATTATTCGGCAAATGTACATCCAGGTTTTCTTATTAGTTCAAGCGCAAATATCGGCCCCCAATATGTAGAAAATAAATGTGGAATTCGTTGTCATGATCTTGAAATACCTGAACTTTCATCTGCAAGGTGTACACCTTCATTAATTCCACTTTATTGTAATCAAATCAATATGATTTGTAATGGTGATTTTGAACAAGGTGCAGCAATTCCAGGTTCAAACCCTAATAGTTTTGGTGGCTGTATAAACGGTAGCTCCAATGAAGTTACAAATTGGTGTGGAAGTTATGGAAATCCATTTTATTTTGGTAGAAATGGGCTTCCTTCCAATTCGATTCCAACAAATTTTATTGTGGGACCAACAAGTACAAATCCTGCTTCACTGCAATGTGCTTCTATTGATACTTGGTCAGGTAGTCCTAATGATCGATATGCTGTTTTGGGTGGAAACTTAGTAGGGGGTGGCGTAATTGAAACAACATTACTTCAGCCAATAATTTTAGGACATACATATACACTAACCTATCGAGCGTTGGCAATAAGCCCACGACCATTTCCAGTAAATCCTGCAACACTTGTAATTGAGTTTCTTAATACACCCAATATTCAATATTTTGTTCAAGTAATTCCTAGTGGATGTACTTGGAATTTATACACGATTAGTTTTAGAGCGACCTCAACAGTTAATTTAACGAAGTTGGCAGTTAAACATACAACCACCCCTGCAAATCCATATAGCACATTTTGTTTTGTTGATGATTTTGAATTATATGAAAATATAAATGGTTATCCAGTAATTGCTACAGGAAATGGTAGTCATCGACCACAAGAATTAGATGTGGATGATTTTAGTAATACTTATTTAGCGGGTTCTGCACAAGGCCAAGTAAACTGGGGCACAGGCACATCAACAGCAACAACAGGCACCTTAAATACATTAGAAGGTTATTTGGCTTCTTATAATGAATGTGGTGATTTGCGTTGGGCAAAAGGCCTCACTGGAGCAAAATATAATTCCGTTTCTTACTGTACAACTAGCAACCTTTTGTATGTAGGACAATCAGGAATTCCAGGTAATATTTCTACCTTTAATCCATCAACGGGTTTAATGGTTTCTTCTTATTTTAATTTTGCTAATTTAGATGGAGAAATTAAGAAAACGCTATTTGATAATTCAAAAAGGTATTTATTCGTGCTCACAGCATTAAATACAAATGGTAATATCAGTACTACTATTTCTAGATTTGATACACAAACCTCACTATCACTAGGAACAAATCCAATAAAGGTACCGCAGACTAATTTTGCTGCTACTGATTTCGACATTTTAAATATAAATACAATTTGCTATATTGGTAGAAATTTGCTAGCCGGACCATATATAGTAGGGGTTCAGGAACAAGATTTTGTACCTTCTGGTTTAAAGCGATATTGGGAGATAAAAGCAAATCCTGTAAACCCTTGGGATGATGGCTTAGTAATGCCAACAGCCATTAAAACTGATAATAGTGGAAATATAGCAGTAAGCGGTTATTTCTCAAATACTGCATTAAATGGAATTTATCAAGCTGTTCCATTGGGTACGTTTACATCCCCAGTACCATTATTTGGTGCAACAACATCGTTATATTGTTCCGTCCCATCTTATACCGAATATGGTTGGTCGGCAATTTTAAATGGGAGTACTTTTAATATGGGTACCTTTTTTGGTGATTGTGGGATCTCACGTACTACTTGCATAGGTTTAACAAGTGATAATAGTTTTGTGTTTGCTGGGCTCTATTCAAATGCAGGCAATTTACCCTCTACAAATTTACCATTTACACTGCCAATAAATAATGCTAGAAATTTGATTACCTATAAACAAAATATAACGAATAATACTGCAACATGGTTAGTGAGTGCATTAGGTACTGCAAGTGGCGTATGGCCTACATCTATAAAAGGAGGATTAAATGGAAAAATATTTAATTCGGGATATACATTTAATAATTTAGATTTTCAACAAGGTGATATTATTGTACCAACTGGTTGTGATAATACATGGATTGCTAGTTTGCAAGATTTTGGAAATGATGTGCAATATTTGAGAGAGGCTAAATATATAGATGAAGAAAAGAATCCAGCGAAAGAGGGTTTGCTAGGGATTCAATTTGAAAATAGTTTGGCATTAAATGAATATTTTAGCTCAAATAATTTTACTGTTTTACAATTGGTGGATTTGTATGGACATCTATTAACTTTCAAAAAGAACAATCAATTAATGTCTAGTAAATTATGTGCTGGTTTATATTTAGCAAAATACCTAAATATGAACGGCAAAGTAGCAACTATAAAAATAATAATTTCAAA
>JANPGA010000100.1:0-13016 GCA_031423735.1 Bacteroidota bacterium
ATGTGGTGATGTATATAGTCCAGTTCTGTAACCAGCCTCTTGGAAAATAGAAGCAAGCATATGTGAAACCGATCCTTTACCATTAGTGCCAGCAATATGAATACATTTCAATTCCTTTTCTGGATGATCAAACAATTCACACATTACATAGGTATTGTCGAGATTAGCTTTATACGCTGCTGGACCGATTCGATGAAACATCGGTAATGCTGAAAATAAGTAATCTATTGTTTCGATGTAATTCATTGATGCAAATATAAAACACAAAAGGAAAATAAAGTCACGAATACTGATTATTATGATTTTTAAAATTTTATAGGATTCATAACAAAATTTTGGTACTGAAAACTTGTTTTTTAAATTAAGTTATTTGATTTTTATGACTCATTATTTAATTAATGGCTTTTATAGTAGATTTATTGTATATTTTCCTCTATAAAATTACAAATGCTTTTATTCGTTTGCTTCCGATTAGATCAGTTTTTTAAATTTGATTTGGGAAGGAATTCGTAGAATCCCCTAAAATTGTACAAGGATAATTTCTATTATTTTAAAAAATCTAATTACTACCAGATTGTTATCACGAACAGGTCACAATTGCTGATTGGAAAAAACTATAATGATTGTTAGCTTTTTTATCAATGCCCTATTATTGATCCTTTTTCCTATGATTTCTACTTACAAATACTTATATTCGTTTGCTCCCGACTAAATCAAATTTTTTTTGTAAATTTGATTGGGGAGGGATTCGTAGAATCCCCTAAAATTGTAATTGCAGAAATTTCAATAATTAAAAAAAATATTTTCTACCAGATTGACATCAGGATCATGTAAAAATTGCTGATGGGAAAAAATTATAAATAAATATTTAATTTTTTATCAATACCTTACCATTGATCCTTTTTCCTACGATACCCAATTTACAAATACTTTTATTCGTTTTCTCTCGATTAGTTTATTTTTTAAAATTTGATTGGAGAGGGTTTCTTAGAATCATAATGTCCCTGAAACCCTATGTCCAACCATTATCTGACTAACCTTGACCAACACTTTTAGACTAAACGATTTGATGTATTTCTAGTGTTGAAGCGCAAAAAATAAATTTGTAAAAAATGTCCACACACTCCAACGCACAAAACACAGTTTCATTTTTTTTGCTGACACATAAACCCACGCTAAAAAAATGAAAGAGTGTTTATACCAACCCAATAGTGCTTCATAGAAAGTTTGGAACCTACTTGCCAAGCATACAAAATGGAAATCAGATAAACAGCCCCGAAAACGGGGCTGCTTATCTGATTTCCTTGGCCTTGAACTTTATTAAGCCATCGCCATTTTGTTATACTTATTCCGATACTCAATTGGAGTAAGTCCAGTAATTTTTTTGAAGATTGTGCGAAATGCTTTTGTATCAGTGTAGCCAACATTAAACATTACTTCATTTATATTTTTACGACTGTTTTCAAATTCTCTTTTGGCTGCCTCAATTTTAATTCGCTGAATGTATTCTAAAACAGTATTGTTGGTTGCAAGTTTAAATCTTCTTTCAAAACTTCTTCTGCCAACGGCAACTTTATCTGCTAACTCATCAACAGAAATTTTATCATGATAATGTTTTTCAATAAACTCTTGTGCTTTTTTTATGGCTTCATCAACATGATTTTTTTGCCCCTTAAACATGGCGAATGTTGTTTGGCTTTCTCTGTCAATATCAATAGCAAAATACTTGGATGCAAGAATTGCTGTTTGTCTGTCGGTATATTTTTCAACCAAATGTAAAAGCAAATTCCAGTATGAGTTTGCACCACCACTTGAATACAGGCGATGTTCTTCAGTTATTACACTTCCTTCTACAACTTCAACTTCTGGAAACATTTCTCTAAACTCATTTTGAAATCCCCAATGTGTTGAACATTTTTTTCCATCAAGCAAACCCGTTGAAGCAAGCAAGAAGGCACCCACACAAAGAGAAGCAACTTCCGCACCGTTTGCATATTGTTCATTTATCCACGGAAGCAAAGTTTTGTTTTTTGCAATGGCGGTTTTCATATCACCAAACAATGCAGGAATAAAAACCAAATCAGTTTTCTTTACATCCTTCAATTGCTTGTCGGTGTGAACAGAAAACATTCCGTCATTTAGTTTTACTTCCTTCTTTGCACCAACCAACTGAACATTGAACAAAGGTTTTTTACCTGAGATTGCCAAGAATTGATTCACAGCAGAAAACAAATACTGTGGGTCGGCAATGGCTTGCATTACCGATGATTCGGGAACTAAAATACTTACATTTTTCATTGTGCTAAAATTCGTTTTACAGGCCAAAGGTAATAAAAAATTTGTCGCAAAACACCCCTTAGTTGTCATTATTGCACATCATAAGTTTCATTTTATCACAGCATCTTTGTATCTTTAATTCAAATAAAGAATTATAATTTAAAAAACTTAAAAATGACAATAGAAAACAAAACAAACATTACTGTAGAAGCTGTAGTATATTCCGAGGTAGAAAAAGTTTGGAATTTTTATACTAAACCTGAACATATTGTTAAATGGAATTCAGCATCAGACGACTGGCACACGACAAAAGCGGTAAGTGATTTACAGAAAGGTGGAAAATTTCTTTCCAGAATGGAAGCCAAAGACGGCAGTTTTGGTTTTGATTTCGGTGGAGTTTATGATGAAATTAAATCTTATGAACTGATTGCTTACACATTGGATGATGGTAGAAAAGCAACGATAACTTTTAAAGTTGAAGGCGAATCAATAATAGTGGTAGTAGTATTTGAAGCCGAAACTCAAAATCCAATAGAAATGCAAAAAGTTGGTTGGCAGGCAATATTAAATTCTTTTAAGAAATACACAGAAACAAATTCCTAACAATCAAAATTCAGGAACCATGTCAAAAGTTTCAATTTATCTCAACTTTCAAGGCAACACAGAAGTAGCCTTCAATTTCTACAAGTCAGTATTCAATACAGAATTTGTAGCACCCATTATGTATAACAAAGATATTCCTGCACACGAAGGAATGCCTCTTCAGCCCGAAAATGAAAAAGATAAGGTGATGCACGTGTGCTTACCTATTTTAGGCGGTACACAAATAATGGGAACAGATATGCTCGAAAGCATGGGACACAAACTAAAAATTGGTAACAACATTACCATCAACCTCGAACCTGATTCAAGAGAAGAAACTAATAAATTGTTTAAAGCACTTTCAGAAAGCGGCTCTGACATTGCACCAATGCAGGATATGTTTTGGGGAGCTTATTGGGGTTGTTGCTTAGATAAATTTGGAATTCGTTGGATGTTCAATTTCACAAACAAGTAGAATAAATTTAGATGACAATAGAAATTAAAAAAATCTGTGAGGAATTTTCCAAAGGAAATTTCCCTGCTACCTACATTCATTTTGCCGATGATATCGAATGGAAAATAATTGGTGATAAAATTGTTTCGGGAAAGAATAATACAATCGCTTTTTGCACTAAGATGATGATTGAAATCGGTTCATCCACATTGAAAAATATTAATGTGATTACAGAAAACAATTATGTAGCAATAGAAGGTAGCTGCAATTTTACCAATGAAGAAGGCAAAGCAGCATCAGTTGAGTATTGCGATGTGTTTCGTTTTGAAGAAAGAAAAATAAAAACGATAACTTCTTATCTAGTGTCCTCAATAACAAAGTAAAAAACAAACTCATAAAAATCAAAAAACAATTAGATGACAAATCAAATTTATCCATGCTTATGGTTTGATGGACAAGCCAAAGCAGCAGCAGAATTTTACTGTGCAATTTTTAAGGATTCAAAAATCGTATCAGAAAATCCAATGGTTGTGATATGGGAATTAAACAGCACACAATTTATGGGCTTAAATGGTGGACCACAATACAAATTTTCTCCAGCTACTTCATTTGTGATTGAATGTGACACACAAGAAGATATTGATTTTTATTGGGAAAAATTAGGAGATGGAGGAATATATAATCAATGCGGATGGCTTGATGATAAATTCGGTGTGTCGTGGCAAATAGTACCATCCATACTTGGTAAATTAATGGGTGATCCTGAAAAAAGCCAAAGAGTAATTGCTGCTTTTATGCAAATGAAAAAATTTAACGTTGAAAAATTAATTAACGCTTAAAAAAATAAAAATTATGGCACTTATCAATCCTCACATAAACTTCAACGGCAATGCCGAAGAAGCATTTGCATTTTACAAATCAGTATTTGGCGGAGAGTTCACCAAGATTATGCGTTTCAAAGATATATCAAGCCCTGAATATCCAGTAGCAGAAAATGAAGCAAATAAAATAATGCACATTGCATTGCCTATAGGTAAAAATATTTTAATGGCTAATGACGTTCCTGAGTTTATGGGCAAAACAAATGAGAATGAAAACAGGTCTAAAATATCAATTAGTGCAGAAAGCAAAGAAGAAGCAGACAAACTATATAACGGACTTTCTGAAGGTGGACAAATAGAAATGCCAATTGCTGACAGTCCTTGGGGTTCATATTTTGGAATGTTTAGAGACAAATATGGAATTGAATGGATGGTTGACTTTGATCCAACTCCGTTAGCTAACGGGGAGAAAGGACAACTATAATCTAAGAAAAAAAATGCAAATAAATTCATATCTCACATTTAGCGGCAACTGCCGTGAAGCAATGACATTTTATAAAGAATGTATTGGCGGTGAACTTCATTTTCAAACGGTTGGTGATTCGCCATTGGCAGACAAAATGCCGCAAGAAATGAAAGCATGTATTTTGCACTCTACACTTACAAAAGATGCTTTGTTGTTGATGGGTTCTGATATGGTTAGTGAAAAGGGTTTAGTAAAAGGAAACACAATTTCGCTTTCGCTGAATTGCAGCAGTGTTGAAGAAATAAAAACTTGTTACACAAAACTTTCAGAAGGTGGAAGTGCCGATCATGTTTTAGAAGATAGTTTTTGGGGAGCCATGTTTGGCGATCTCACAGATAAATTTGGAAATCATTGGTTACTTAATTTCATTAAAAATTCTAACATTTAAAAAATGTATAAAATGAAAAAAACAAAAATTCTATACTGGACATATACAGGACTGTTTGCGTTGATGATGTTTGGCTCTGCAATACCAGATGTATTTAGCTTCGAAGTTGCAATCAAAGGAATGCACACCGACTTGGGTTATCCGCTTTACTTAATTCCTTTCATTGGCATTGCAAAGTGGCTTGGGGTAATTGCTATTCTAATTCCAGGCTATCCACGAATAAAAGAATGGGCATACGCTGGTTTAATGATTGATTTGATTGGTGCAACCTATTCTATCATGGCTATTGGTGCACCTCTTCCCAATTATGCTTTTATGATATTGCCAATTGGTTTAGGAATATTATCCTACTTCTTCTATCATAAAAAACTAAAGCTTGCAACTTTGAATCCAACTATCAGCTAACTATTAAAAAATAAATAGTATGTCATTTCAAGCATACATTAAGAACATCAAAACCAAAACAGGCAAAAGCCCTGATGACTTTAAAATTCTTGCAGAGAAAAAAGGTTTCCTACAGAAGGGGAAATTAAATCCTGCAATAAAGGCCACACAAATTACTGATTGGCTCAAAGAAGAATTTGAATTGGGGCATGGACATGCAATGGCTATTTACGCAACCTTTAAAGGAAAGAAGGAATAAATGGTAGAAGTTTTCAAAACTGATGTTGAGCAACTGAATGACGCAAAACAAATGATACAAGAACTTTTGAAATGTTTTCCTGAAAACAAAATCAATTTTGACTTATTCGATTGTGATAAGATTTTAAGAGTGCAAGGAAATACTATAAATATTGAAAAAATTATTGAAGTCGTAAACGCAAACGGATTTCATTGCAAAATTTTAGATTGATTTATTGACAATTGAAGAATAGCCAACCCACATAATACAAACTCTTATTCAAACAGCAAATAAATGCAAAGGCATTTTTTAAAGATGATTTTTTCTTCTGAAATATCCCCTAAAATTTTTTTACAAGAAAATTGTATTGGAAAAGGAAAATTAATTTTTAAAAATCCGCATTATTTTATCTAGCAATTAAAATTTCAATTCTCGAAATATCATAAATTTCAAATACAAGTTTATACTTAATTTAATTATTAAAATAAATTAGCTTTTACATACTTTTTATTTGTTCTTCAAAAAAATATTAGGCTGATTACAAACAACAGCGATTCAAATCAAAATATAAATTGACTAAAAGAAATCGTACTTAATTTATCGATTTAAAAACGTAAAGGTAATCGTTCCTCTTTGTTCCTCTACACCATCTTTACTAGCTGAAAAAACTGCTCTCATAGCTCCTTCTTTAGCTTTTCGTACTAATTCTGAATTAGTGGTTGTTGATCCTCGCGATGGACCATTTGCACTCACAACTTTTCCGTTTTTGTCAACAACAATTTCAATTACAACTTTTCCTTCGTCTTTTGAATTATCATTTACTTTTGGTAAACTAATTTTATTTCTTCCTGCTAAATTAAACGATACACCCGGTCCGTTGCCATTCCCTGAACCGTTTCCAACTCCATTCCCATCACCCGTACCATTTCCATTTCCTGGCTTTCCATATAATTTTGAATTCGGATCACCTGACGGATCTCCTTGATCGCCTTGCCCACTTGTTGCAGTGCCCTGAGAAGTTGAATTATTTGTTTTCCCTTTATAAATTGCTTTTTGATCAGCTTTACGTTCAACAATAACAGGGGTTGGATCCGCCTTTTTTATTACTGCTACTTTTTCAGGTTCAGGAGTAACTTTCTTAACTATTTTTTTAGGTTCCTTTTTTGCGATGGAAACTGCATCTTCAATATCTTGAGTTACAACTGGAGCTTCATCAGTAACTGGTGGCGGAACATTTTCTTTTACCACTGGATCCTCTGTAGTATTCTCCGACATTGGCTGTATTTCACCCGATGCCATATCCATATATCCAATATTTACTAATACACCTTCACCACCACCCATTGGAGGATCAGGAGTGGTAAGAATTGCATAAATCAAAAAAAGTACAATCGCTCCATGTATAAACAGAGTTAATAGTAACGATCGCTGACGAATAGAGAGATTCAAAACTTAATTTATTTTTTAGTGTTTTCAGTTGCCAAAACCATTTTGATTTTGTTTCGGGTTCCAATATTCAATAGGTCAATTAGGTTTTGAATTTGTACTGTTTTATCAACCTTTAATATAATTGTGGGATCAGGTTTGCCAACCATCGCTTGTAATAATGTAGGCTCAAGTGCTTCAAACGAAACGGGCTTGTTGTCGATGTAATACTGTAAATCACTTGACACTGAAACTGTAATATTCTGTTTCGACATCGCCTTTCCGCTATCTGCCTTAGGCAATAAAAGCTTCATTACATTCGGACTAACTAAAGTAGAGGTAATGAGGAAAAACAACATCAAAAAAAACATGATATCGATTAATGATGAAGTGTTTAATTCTGTGGCGTGTCGGTTCCTTCTTTGTATTTTCATGAAAGGGTTTGCATTATGAATCCGTTTGTGGAAGGAAAGTTAAAGCGTTGCATGGATGAATTTTGATTTCGCATTCCATAAACAACTTTAAATTTTTTTATGTTTAATTTTATTTCTTAGCAGGCTCTTCAAGTAAGTCGATAAATTCAACAGCATTAATTTCCATCTTATTTACAACTCTATCAATCATAATTATCAAATAATGATATCCTACATAAGCAAAGATCCCAACCATCAATCCTGAAGCAGTTGTAACCATCTTTTCATATAAACCACCTGCGATCAATCCAATGCTGATATTATCAGCTAATGAAATATTATAGAAAATTTTAATTACCCCGAATATGGTTCCAAGGAATCCAAACATAGGCGCAATACCAGCAATAGTTCCTAGCAAACTTAAATTTTTCTCCATCTTATAAAGCTCAAGTTTGCCAACATTTTCTATCGCACTTTCAATATCCTTTACCGGCTTTCCTAATCGTAACAATCCTTTTAAAACCATTCGTGCAACAGGATTATCTGTGTTTTTGCATAAGGAGATTGCAGAATCCACGTTCCCTAAATGCATGAAATCCCGAATCTGATTCAGAAAATTGTTGTCAATCTTCGATGATTTGCGAATGGTAAAATATCTTTCGAAGAAAATAAATACAGCTGCCAATGAGAGCAAACCAATCGGAATCATGATCGGACCACCGCTTAAAACCATCTCCCAAAGGGAAAAAGTATGCGTTGGTAGAGGCGCTGCTGTTATTACTGGAGCTGCAATTTGACTTGCTGCCTGATTTAAAGTGTCGGTACTTATGGCACCGGTTTGTTGAATCTGAAGGATTAACGACATAGTAGCATTAAATTTTAGCGCGAATTCGCTTAACGTGTAAAGTTAGAAGCAGAGGCTTGATGCTATTTGATTTTGTAATCCTTTTGCTAACATTAACGTGTTAATAGGATCAACAATGGTTTTATGCACCTACAACGAAAAAATCTTTATAAATAGTATTTAAATTAAAAATTACTCTTGTGCTTTCGCAGATGATTTTTTTTTAGAAGGAATTACTTAAACCATTCGGAATACATAATGTAGTTGTTAGCAATGCCTTCAACCAACGTTTTAAATTGTTCTGGAGCAACTGATTTAACTTTTTTTGCCGGAACACCTGCGTAGATTGAACCCGATTCAATATGTGTATTTTCAAGTACTACAGCACCAGCAGCGATGATAGAATTCGATTCTACAACTACATTATCCATAAGGATTGCCCCCATGCCAACCAAAATATTATCATGAAGTGTACATCCATGCACTATCGCATTATGTCCAATGGAAACATTATTGCCAATTACAGTTCCACATTTTTGATACGTACAATGAATAATTGCGCCATCCTGTACATTCACCTTGTTTCCCATCACAATAGTATTTACATCACCACGAACAACAGCATTAAACCAAACACTACATTGATCGCCCATTATAACCTGACCAACAACAGTTGCATTGTCTGCTAAATAACATTCTTTTCCAAATTTTGGTTCAATACCATGAACAGCTTTAATTATTGGCATAAATAAAAATTAGTGATTAAATAAATTTTGTTTTTAATAGTTCGTATTCAAGACCATCATTCCCGTTGAAGTTTGTATGTTTTACTAATTGCATTCCACACTTTTCGAGGACTCGAATAGATCCAATATTACTACTTTCTACACGACCAATTATCCGATCCAGAAATAATTTATCAAATCCATAATGAACACAGGCTATTGCACATTCAGTTGCATATCCATCATTCCAGTATAGTTGATGAAATCGATAGCCCAAATCAACTTCATTTGTTTCAGCCATTAATTTTAATCCACACCAACCTAACCAAGCATTATCCGATTTGCGAATCACTGCCCAACGACCCATATTATTTCGTTCGTAATCTTTATAATTCTCCAAAAATAGTTTTGCAGCATTTACACTCTCGAAAGCAACATCACCAGTATATTTAATTACATCAAAATCATTGTTTAATTCAAATGCATTTTCAGCATCTAATTCAGATGTCATTTTTCTTAAATAACAACGCGAAGTTTCTAAAATGATCTCCATTATGGTTTTAAGTGTAGAGTAGGTAAGGATGCAAAATTAATTCATTACCCCAATTCAACCCCAGCGGGGTCCAAGGATATTGAATAGCAAACAAATTTCACCGACCTCAGCGGGGTCGAATATTTATTAGAAATCATATAGTTGACATAAATCTAGAATTTATCTCACAATAATATGGTTATTAGTAATGTATGATTTATAAAGCTAAATCTTTGGTCATAAACGATTGCCAATAATTTTGTTATATTTTGATAAGCAAACAGTCAAATTGTTGAAAAGAAGATCAAAAAGCGTTCATTTAATGCAACATAGGATTACCTTTGCCAAAGAAAATTGTAATTCAACCCTCTAAAACCGTAACTTGACCTGAATATGCGTTTCCATCAACACATCATTTCTTCAATTTATAGTTTGGTATTTTGCTTTTTGATGATATGCTCGTTACCCTCATTTAGTACAAATCAAGATTCTTTAAAATGGGCTGCTCAAAGTGCTCCTGAAAAATATTATAGGCGTTCGGCATTAACAGATAGTTTGACCAGCTTATTATTGTCGCTTTCTAATCAACAAGATTCTTTAAGAGGGATTCTTAAAACTCAAAAGGCTACTATCCTTGATGGTGAAAAAGAGAGAGCTCAACTTGCAGAAGAAAATGAAAATCTTAAAGAAGAACTAAATGGTGCGATGGGAGTCAATCTTCAATCATCACATACAAAAACAATTTTATTCATTTTTAATTTAATCGTTGGCATCTTTCTTTTAATTGCAGTCATCTGGATGTTTATGCGTAAAAAATCAGATGCAAATGCAAAGCCCTTTAATAATTCTTCGGCTTCAAATCAAAACGGAAATATTGAAGGATATGATCATAAGTTAGAGCGAATAGAAAAGCTAGGTAACTTGCGTGATAAAGGATTACTTACTGATGATGAATTTAATTTACAGAAACGACAAATTTTAGGAGACCGTAATTAATAAAACTATGCGTAGCCTCTCTTCTCAATTTAGAACCATCACTCCAGTATTATTGATTTCTTGGCTAGTAACATTATTAGCATTGCTCTTTGCCATCTTTGCCGCCACGCGAAAGGGAATTCCTTTAGATTATTTAACAAAAGATCCAACAGCAATTATGAAAGCGCCTTTTTATCTCGGCTTCTTTTCTAATTTCGGAATTATTGTTTGGAGTTGTGCCTTCTCCGTTTGTTTTATTACTGCATCACGTTGTATGAATTTAACTTACCTACGACAAGATTTTTATTTTATGATCTTAAGTGGTTTCGTAACATTACTCTTAACACTCGACGATCTTTATCAATTACACGAATATGTTTTTCCTCAATATTTTTTAATTCCTGAAAATGCTGTTTTACTTACTTACTTCAACATTATTTTATTGTGGGGAATTCGTTTCAGTAAGCGTATGTTGCAAAGTGATTTCTTAGTATTAGGATTAGCATTCTTCTTTTTAGGAATGTCAACCATCATTAAATTAGTTCCTCTCCCAATTCCTCAGGATACTTTTATGAAAGATGCTTTCAAACTTTTTGGTTCTGTAACTTGGTTCATCTATTTTTTCAGAACAGGAAATGAGATTATGGATAAACAAGTGAAGTAAATTTCCTTCATCTAACAACTAACACCTTCTTCACACTTATTTTATTTCCTACAATTGCTTTTACGAAGTACAATCTTCCTTCAAATATTGTAAATTTTACTTTAAAGAGGTGATTTAAAATATTTTGTATTTTATATTAAAGATCATAGAACATTTTATAAAATAATTATTTACCGACATTATTCTTGGAAAGTTTAAGAATTTTTTGAAAAATTATTCTTTTAAATTCCGAAAATATTATTATATTTGAATTATGAAAAAGCAAAAGATTATAGAAACCATTAATGAATTTCCTCGTGAAGTTGATCTGAATGATTTATTTGAACGTCTGATTGTTACAGATAAAATTGAAAAGGGACTAAAACAAATTGAAAATGGCGAAATAATTTCTCATGATAAAGTAGTTGATCACTTCAACAAAAAATGGAAAAAATAGTTTGGTCAAAATATGCACTTGAAGACATTGAAAGCATCCATGATTTTATTGCTCGAGAGTCCTCTTTTTACGCGCAAAAAACAATTGAAGATTTTTTTGCAAGAGTTCAAATTCTACCATTATATCCTGAAATTGGTCGTGAAGTTCCTGAGTATACTAAACCCTATATTCGAGAATTAATTGTAGGAAATTACCGAATATTTTATAAAATATTAAAGAGATCAATTTATATTATTAGGGTTCATCATTCAGCAAAAAATATTCGCCGAAAAAAATAGATTTGATATATTAATTTTTATTTCAGTTATCAACTATCATTAAATTAGTTCCTCTCCCAATTCCTCAGGATACTTTTATGAAAGATGCTTTTAAACTTTTTGGTTCTGTAACTTGGTTCATTTATTTTTTCAGAACAGGAAATGAGATTATGGATAAACAAGTGAAGTAAAGTTCTTTCACTTATCAACCAACACTTTCTTCACACTTGATTTATTCCCTACAATTGCTTTTGATATTGCATCTGCTATTTTTTTAAAAACTAAGCGGAAGACTAAGATTCCAAAAACCAAAAGTAATTAGTTGAAGTAGAAAAAGTAAAGCTATTATAGCATTAGGATATCGCATTTTTGAAATCATAGAGCCAAACAAAATACTATATGGGAAAAGGATTGAAATAAATCGTGGTTGAGAAATAGTACTTCCTTCCAATAGTGGAATTAAAATACCAATAATACAAAGTGCGAAAAATGAATATTGTTTTTTGAACAGAAATACAAACGACAGTAAAAGAAATACTAAGCTATAAATTGCATTGTATCGCAAGAATAAATCTGCTCCATTTTTAGTAATACAATCAATATAAGTTTGAAATGGCAATTGTAAATGACCACCCCAATTTTTTTCAGCAACAACTTTGAAGGCCATAAAATCTCCTAGTGTAGTTTTTAAGAAAAACATGTAACCAAAAAACGCAAAAATCATTGGAATAAAAATATAGTAATTAGATATTTTAAACCATTTTTGATTATCATTCCTATTTATAAATAATGCAAGTGGAATTAACATGAAAATTCCATTTATCCTTGTTAACACTAAAAGCATACTAGAAATTATAAATAGTTCTTTTTTGTTTCTTAACAATGAATAAAAACATGCTATAAGAAAAAACATAAATGTTGATTCAGTATAAACCATCGAAAAATAAAAATGATGAGGAAAAACAATCAATAGTAACGTGCTAAAAAAAGCAATTTTTTCGTCATGAAGAAACTCTTTCACAAATAGAAAAAAGACAACCACCATAGCATAAGAGAAAAAAGTAGAAATAAATCA
>JANPGA010000101.1:0-13868 GCA_031423735.1 Bacteroidota bacterium
AAAAGGAGTGGGAAGAAATTACTGAAGAAGTTTTTCAGAAAATATTTAAAGAATCACCACTACAAAGAAGAGGATTCAATGGACTAAAAAGAAATACAAATTTTATTTTACTACGTGACGAAAAGCTTGGCTAATAATATCACCATATTTATTTCCGAAAGTAGCAAGGCACCATATCATTAGCATTTTTCGTTCATCAGCTTTAAGCCATTTTATAGCTTTTCGTAATTCTTTACTGAATAGGGATTTATCGAAACTTACTTTAGTGAGGATTTCTTTAGAATATTCAAACATACTTAACAAATGTTGGATTTATGTGAACGCTAATTTACTGAACTGTGAATCAAATAAACGCAACTTTTATCAAAATCTTACAAACAAGTGATGTATAACTTTTAATCTTCGTTCCATCTGTATGTTACGTTTTCAAATCCAGCCAAATCAAGCACGCGATCAATCACCGTGCCAGCAAGTTCTTCGAAGGTTTTAGGCCTTGAATAGAAGGACGGAGATGCTGGAACTACGATCCCTCCAGCCTGAGTAACAGTTCGCATATTGTCGAGGTGTATTAAACTTAAAGGAGTATCTCTTGTAACGAGGAGTAACTTTCTTCTCTCCTTAAGTATAACATCGGCAGCACGTGTAACTAAATCATTTGAGATTCCTGTTGCGATTCGTGCTAATGTTCCCATTGAGCAAGGACAAATAATCATCGTTTCATACCTAGCAGAACCTGATGCGAAAGGAGCGAAGAAATTATTTTTATCATAATTTGTAAAAGTTAATTTTTCAAAATCACGATTTCCTAATTCAAATTCCCAAACAGCTTTTGCATTGTCACTAAATACCATTCCGACAGTATCAATTTGGTTGTGTAATTGAACTAGCTTTTCTAATAATACTTTTGCATAGATCGATCCACTTGCTCCTGTTACTGCTACGATTATTTTTTTCTTCTTCACGTAAATTATGGTTATTCTTTTTTTGATTCAATTGTATACTGAATTCCTAATGCTATAACAGAATTATATTGTCCTTTGTTTTGACGATAAGTAATACCGCTTCCATGTTTTCGAATGGGTAAAAGTGATTGCCATCCTTCAAATCGTAATTCCCAAAAATTATTAATTGGGTAAACAATTGCTCCAGTTAAGCTAAAATCAATTTTAGAAAAAGAATTTCTGTTTTCTAACTCACCATCTTCATTCTCTTCTTTATGTTTTAAAAGGTAAGCAATAGAAGGACCTAATTCTAAAAAAAGTTTTTTGCCTGCCTTATATCGAAATTGTATTGGAACTTCAATATAATTCAATTTAAGCAAATACGCCGTAGGATCACCTTGGTCAAGTTTACTTGGTTTCCGACTCCCTTTTTGGAGATATAGAATTTTAAATCCTAAACTTAAATCTTTTTTTAACACTGTACGAACACCAGCACCTGCTAATAAACCTGGCTTATTGAAACCAGAAAGCTCATCGCCTGAAACTTGAGTTCCTGCTATACTTCCTTGTAATACAGCCTTAAACCTTTGAGCGTGCAAAGTGGTACTGAAAAAGATAAGTAAACAGAATAATACTTTTTTGTGCATTATGCGAAGGTCTAAAAATGGAATCGATTTGTATGAATTTTTAAAATTATTGTTGCAATAAACTGTATTTCAATAAATTGCAATTAATTAATGAATTGTTTTACGCTTAATTTGATTTGAATGATTTAAGGAATACTAGGATTATCTAAATATTAATATTAAATTTATCCTTTATTAACTTAGATTAATTCTATTAATTAGTTCAAACTAAATATGAATAAAGTTATTATTTTATTTTTATTCACGAGTGTAATAGTTGGAACGTCAACGATGGCACAAGAAATAGGAAGTCGACATGGGAGGTCAACTAATGTTAACGAATTGGATTCTAGTTCTGTTTTAGAGATTTATTGGAAGTCTGTTTTAAGTAACTCAGTTATTACTCAAATTACTTCTTCACTATCCTCCAAATATTCTCCCAAAATTATTAACGCATCAAAGCAAGGGTTAAATAATGTTTTAAAAATTGTTTATAATCAATTGCTAATTAAAAAGGAGGATATACTTCAAGTTGTATTTATAGAAGGAATTCCAGATCCATATTTCATTGAGAATCATAATCGATATTATCTAAATAATTTAGGTGATATTACTTCAGATCCTGTTAAATAAAAAGGAGAATGCTTAATCACAAGTTCAAGTTTTTTTTCTTGATTATTATGTTGTCATTGAGGATAAGTATTCTTCATGCAACTGTTATAATTGATCCAACAACTGATGGTGGTTTTGAAACGGGAACATCTTTCCCATTAAATAATTGGACTTCAGTAAACGATGGAAATAATAAGTGGTATGTAGGAACTTTTGCTAAATGCACTGGAGCCCGTGGTGCATATGTAGATGTTAATACAACTGCAGGAGCAGCAAATACCTACCAAACTGGAACAGCTCGAGTTTCACATTTTTATAGAAATGTTACATTTCCTGCTGGAGAAAATAGTATTTCTCTAACATTTAATTATAAAGGACAAGGGGAAGCTTTTTTTGATTACATGAATGTGTATGTTGTTAGTACTGCTACTACACCAGTTGCTGGAACTCAATTAGCAATAGGTAGAGTTGGTAGTTTATATTATAATCTTGTTGCGGGCTGTACCTCTGAAACCATTAATATTCCAGCATCCTTTGCAGGTACTACGCAACGTCTTGTGTTTTCATGGATTAATGATGGTTCATTTGGATCAAATCCTGCCATCGCTATTGATGATATATCTTTGATATCTACAGTTGCTATTCCACCTGCTAACGATAATCCGTGCGCCGCAACCCCCTTAACCGTTGGTGCTACATGCGTTTTTACAACAGCTACGAATTCATTAGCAACGGCAACTGCGGGAGCACCTGCTCCTTCTTGTGGTGGTTATCTTGGTGGTGATGTTTGGTTTACCGTTGTTGTTCCTCCATCTGGAGCCATTAATTTTGAAAGTAATTCAGTAGTTATGGACGATGGTGTGATGGCTGTTTATAGTGGTACTTGTAGTGCATTAACTGAAATTGCTTGTGATGATAATAGTAGCTTAAATAGTCTTTTAATGCCTGCTATTTCTTTAACAGGGCAAACTCCCGGTAATACATTATGGGTGCGTTTTTGGGCGTATAATAATTTGAATAATGGAACTTTTAAAATTTGTGCGAGTACTTTTACTCCTGTTGTAAATGATAATCCATGTAATGCAATTTCAGTACCTGTAAATGCCACTTGCAATTATACAACCTATTCAAATGCTGGCGCTACTTCTACTTTAGGAGTTCCTGCACCATCATGTTCAAATTATGCTGGTGGTGATGTTTGGTTTACTGCAACTATTCCTGCTTCTGGATTATTAATAATTGATAGTAATACTGGAGTAATGACGGATGGTGGTATGGCGGTATATACAGGCACATGTGGTGCACTCGTTCAAGTAGCATGTGATGATGATGGAAGTGCGAATGGATTAATGCCAATGCTTACGATCTCAAATTTAGCTCCTGGAACACAAATATGGATTAGATTTTGGGAATATGGAAACGATAATAATGGCACTTTTTCTCTTTGCTTATATAATCCTTGTATTGCTGGACCGCCTGTAAATGATAATTGTGTAAATGCAGTACCGTTAATTTTGGGTGTGCCAGCTACAGGAACAAATGTTTGTTCTACAAATACTCTAGAACCAACAGCACCTGCTTGTTGGGTAACTGTAAATCCAATTAATAGTGTTTGGTATTCAGTACAAGCTCCTGCTTCTGGTCAAATTCGAGTTCGTGTAATCCCTAACACTTTAACTAATCCACAAGTAGCAATGTTTGGTGGAACTTGCGGTGTTGGAATGACTCTTTTAGGATGTAATGATAATGCAACGGGCTGCGGTACTGCAACAAATTATAGTTCAGATTTATTAGTTAGTAGTTTAGTTAATGGAACCACCTATTACATAATGGTAGATGGATATACTACTTCTGTTGGAGTTTTCGGAATTCTTGCATTTGATGGTTCACTTCCATTGCCAAATCTTTCCAACGGTCAAGATTGCGGAACATATCTTTCTGTATGTGATACGGCAATGAGTTTTGGAAATCCAGGATTTCAGTCTTTCGGAAATATTTGTGATTTTCCTGGTGGTGGAGCAAATTGCCTATTATCAGGAGAGCGTGGATCTGTTTGGTTTACAATTCCAATTAATGCAGCTGGTAATTTATCTTTTTCAGTTATACCTAAAGATTGGCCAGGCTCACCAAGCACTGGAGGAACTGATTATGATTTCGCTTTATGGAAAACTTCAGGAGTAGGAGCAGTTTCTTGTTCTCAAATTGCAACTGGTGCAGGACCTATAAAATGTAATTATGGTTTCTTGGGTGTTACTGGATTATATGGGGCCGCTAATGGAATATCACCACCACAGTACCCAGGTTTCGGAACAGCTTTTTTAAGTGCACAACCGGTAATTGCAGGAGAAGTATATGTATTAGTAGTTTCTAACTTCTCAAACAGTTCAGCGGGATTTGATGTTATATTTAATAATCTTTCTCCTATTAATTACGCGGCAACAGGAAATAGCTCCACATGGTCGGGAGGTTTAGATAATAGTTGGTTTAAACCAGAAAATTGGGGTGGATGCCCTGTTCCATCATGTACTATTGATGCTGTAATAAATGGAAGCATCGCAATACAGCCTAATATTACTGCTCCTGGTGCCAATGCAAGATCCATTACTATTAATCCTGGTGCAACGTTAACACTTTCCGCAGGACAAACTTTAAATGTTTGTCAGGATTTTAATAATTATGGAACTGTAATTGCCGCTCCCACATCAAATGTATTATTTGCCAACGCTAGCATAAACCAAAATTTAAATGGGAGTTTGGTTGCTCCAAATGCTTTAGGGGGAGTTACAATAAGCAAAACAGGAGGTAATGTTACTTTATTGCAAAGTGCTGATATGAGTGGTGATTTTGCCATTTCTAATAATACTTCTGCATTCAATGTAAATGGATTTATTCATAAAGTGGGCGGAAATTTTTTAAATTCAGGATTTTATACACCCTCGTTAGGTACTTTAATATTTAATGGGACAGGTGCTCAAACCTATTTCAATAACGCCGCAGTAAATAATGTTACTTTAAAACAAACGGGATCAGGAGTAACTATTAATACTGATTTACTTTTAGCAAGTACTGGTGTTCTAACTTTAACAACAGGAAAAATAATTACCTCTGGAGCAACCGAAGTTAAAGTATTAAATCGGACACCTTCATCAGTAAGTTCAGGGAATTCAACAAGCTACGTTGATGGATTCTTACGTAGATATTTAAATGCAACAGGATCTTATGATTTCCCTGTAGGAAATGCTCTTAAGGGTTATCAAAGGGCGAATGTTAATTTTGCATATGCTGGTAATCCAACTATTATTGATAATGTTCTTTCAAGTTTCCAAGCTTATGGTGCTATTCCTGTAGCATTAAACGTAATGAGTTGTGCCTCAAATTTTACTTCTCCAGCATTAAATAATGGTAAATGGATTTTTGCCACTTCCAATTCTCCCACCTCTGGAAATTTTGATATGACACTATACAACCAAAATTATTCTAATGCTGCAGGCATCTGGACTATCATGTCGGATTTTGGTATAGGATGGGGAATGGCAAATGGAACTTGTGTAGTTTCTCCAGTTACTGCTGTGTTGCGCACATCCATGAATAGTTTAGCCGGAAGTTTCGGAACAATGCAAGGGCCAAGTGGACTTCCAATTCATTTGTTATCATTAAATGCTGAAATAGTAAAGCAAGGTATTCAATTAAATTGGGAAACCGCTAGCGAAGAAAATAATAAAGGATTTTATATTTTACGTGCATCGGATAATGGTATTTTCGAACCTCAAGGTTGGGTAAATGGATTTGGAAATTCGAATGTTATTCGTACTTATTCATTTGTTGATATTAATATTGATAATAATATTAATTATTACTACCGATTATTACAAGTAGATTTTGATGGTATAGAAACTTTAAGTCCTATTGTTTCTGCCAAAGTTCGTTCAAAGGGCAATGATGCCTCACTT
Organism: Bacteroidota bacterium; assembly: GCA_031423735.1. GTDB lineage: Bacteria > Bacteroidota > Bacteroidia > AKYH767-A > OLB10 > JANXSD01. The sequence continues at coordinate 6,130 of JANPGA010000101.1, forward strand.
TTCCCAAATCCAGTTTTTGATGAAACGCTATTGACTTTTAATAATGAAAGTATTGAAGGAATAGATTTCATTTTGATTAACTCTTTAGGTCAATCTCTTGAAATAGTTAAGAATCAAGTTTATCCTATTGGTATAAATCGTGTAGTTCTAAATCCCAAAATTTACGCTTGCAAATCTGGGGTTTATAATCTAGTTATTCGATCAAAAGACAGTAATACACGTTTAACTTTCTTGCTAATTGATAAATAAAATGATTTTCAATTTTTAATATTAAACAATTGATTTTCAATATTTTTAACCGTTTACGGGTTTTAAAAATAGCAATAAATGGTAATCTAATTAATATTTCTCTTCTATTTTCCACTTGTTTTATTTTGACTAAAACGAAGTTTTGTATCTGGCCTATAGGCAAATAATTAAATAGCATAACATAGATTTATAGTAACGATTGTATCAGTTTATTCGTACAAAAGTGACGTTTACTTAAGATTTTAAAAGGTTCACCTATCAAAAGTTGGCTTTTACAATAATATATGGAAAAACGCATTTATACTAGTTTAACTTACGATTAACATAAAACTGTCATGTCAACTTTTTCCTTTAAGGATTCGATTCTTTCTTTAGTTCAAATTGTGTTGTTGGTTGGAATCGTTTCTACCGCAAATGCACAACCCAATTTAAAGGAAGCCATTATTGAAATTAAAAATTTCACCTCCGGAAAATCTATTCCTATTTTAAATGAAATTTTTAAAGAGAATTCTGGAATTGAAATTAAGGGCTATTGTCCTGGTCAAGATCTCGTTGTTTTTAGTTATGATACTGAAAAATTTCAAACAGATAAGGATGTAGCCATTTTTCTTGAAGATAATGGACTTATTGCCTACTTAAAAGAAAATATAACGTCTTCCGAAGTAAATAGCAACTGTAAAACTAAATATGAAAAAATAAAAATAGTATCAAAAGTTAATACAAAATGACAACTTTAATCTATTTATAAATAAAAATATGCTTAATCAAATCCTAAAACAAATTTGCTTTTAATTAAATTCAAATGAAAAAAATATTTAATAGAAATTTATTTTTAATACTTATCATTTTAATGATAAGTATTTCGTTTTCTAGTTTTGGACAAATTTCTTATTTAGTACCAGCTTCAAATTACAATCAAAATTTCGACGGAATATTATCAGTAGTTCCAGGGAATAACACAACTCAAGCAGTACCAGCATTACCAGCAAGTTGGGTTTGGGTTGAAACGGGGTCTAATGCCAATCTAACATATCGTGTTGACAATGGTTCATCTAATACCAATGATTTTTATTTATATGGAACTACGAATAATTCAGAAAGGGCTATAGGAGGATATTCAGGAAATAATTTGCAATCTCAGTGGGGTGCCTCTTTTGTAAATAATACGGGTTCAACGCTTACTCAATTTACGCTTACTTATACAGGGGAGCAATGGAGAGATGGTGGTAGTTTTACTGCTGTAAAAAATGTTGATGCATTTTCTTATTCAATAAATAGTGCAACATCATTAACTACTGGAGTGTGGACTAATGTACCACAACTTGATTTTACCGCCCCAGTAAATAATATTTTTATTGACAATACTTTAAATGGAAATGCAGGACCCAATAAAACATTAATAACGTTTACTGTTACAGGAATTTCATGGTCAGTAGGGCAAAATTTATGGATACGATGGACCGATCCAAATGAAGCTGGAAATGATGATGGAATGGGTATTGACGATCTTACGTTTTCTGCTACGTTTACGGCGCCACCAACTATTACTACTGGAATTATTTCTCCACTAACATATTGTTCTGGGTCAGCTGTTTCAGTCCCCTATACAAAAACAGGAACTTTTGGTGGAGGAAATACATTCACAGCACAATTGTCAGATGCTACCGGTTCTTTTGCTGCTCCTGTAAATATTGGATCACTTAATTCAACGAATTCGGGAACTATTGCTGCAACAATTCCTGTCGCAACACCTACAGGAACACAATATCGAATACGAGTAATTGCAAATACTCCTAATACAACTGGTTCTATAAATGTAAGTGATATTTCTATTACACAAAAACCAGTTGCTACCATTTCTTATACTGGGAGTCCTTATTGCACTAACTTCTCCACCCCGCAAAACGTTAATTTAACTGGAACATTAGGTGGAACCTTTACTTCTCCTTTAGGATTAACACTTAATTCTTCATCAGGACTTATAACCCCTTCTTCAAGTTCAGCAGCTGCATATACAGTAACATATACGATGGCCGCTACTGGTGCTTGTCCTTTGCAAACCGCAACAACTAATATTACAATCACATCTCCTCCTCCTTGTAATTTAGGTACAGGAGTTGTAAATGTTCCTTCATTGCCTTATGTTTCAAATGGTAGAACTACTTGCGGAAAAGTTAACAATCTTACTTCTGCAAATACCTTATCTTGTGGAATAGGGAATTACTTAAATGGAGAAGATGAAGTTTTTATTTTTACTCCAGCATCTTCAGGCAATATTACCATCACTCTAACTTCTAATGGATCTAGAACTGGATTGATGTTATATGATGGTTGTCCTTTAAATGGTGCTTGTTCAATAACTGCATGTATTGGTTATGAACAAAGTTCATCAGGAAATAAATCACTTTGTGCAAATGTAACAGCGGGGATTACCTATTATTTAATTGTTGATTCATGGTCAAATCCAAGTTGTAATAATTATGATATTAGTATTAATGCGCCTGTTGGTTCGTTGCCTGGATCTGTTTGTGCAAATGCAATTCCAATTTCATCTTTACCCTACACTATTATAAATGAAACAACAAAATGTAGAGGTAACGATTATACAAACGCTAGCATTGGATCATGTAATACTATATACGAATCAGGTGAGGACAAAGTTTATGTTTATTCAGCAATAGCAGCTGAATGTATAGGGATAACAATAACAGGAGCAAGTAGTAATTCAATCGGATTTCAAGTTTATAATGGTTGTCCTGGCGCTGTAGGTACCACGTGTGTTGGAAATTCTGGAGGCGCAGTAAATGGAACTTTATCAGGAACGATTACGCTCACTTCAGCAGGAACGTATTATATTGTGATAGATAATCAATCCGCTCCTAGTTATGTAAATTATAACTTATCGATCTCCTCTTATGGCATTGGAGCAGTAAATGATTTGCCATGTAATGCAATACCATTAACCTTAGGTATTTCGTATATTGGATCAAATACATGCTCTGGTAGTGCGGGTGAACCTGCTTCATTACCAGGTTGCTGGGGTCCTGGAGGAAATGTAAGAAATACAGTTTGGTTTAGTGTTGTCGCACCTGCCTCAGGGGTTATTCGTGTGCGAACTATTCCAAGTTCATTAACAAATCCTCAAATAGCAATATATTCTGGTACTTGTGGAACATCCATGACTCTCAGAGGTTGTAGTGATGATGCTGCTTCCTGTGGCACTATTATAAATTATAGTTCGGATGTAACAGTTGGATCGTTAATTCCAGGAAATACATATTTTGTTGTTGTGGACGGATATGGAAATTCAACAGGTAGTTTCGGTATTCTAGCAATTGATGGTTCTTTACCTCTTCCTCCATTATCAAATGGACAAGATTGTGGAAATTACATTCAAGTTTGTGATTCAACGATGAGTTTTGGTAATCCAGGATTTCAATCGTTTGGTAATATTTGCGACTTTACAGGAAATGGTGCGAATTGTTTAAATGCAGGAGAACGTGGTTCGGTTTGGTTCGAAGTAACTATAAATGCAAATGGCGTACTTGAGTTTTCTATAGTTCCTAAAGATTGGACGGGACCTGCAATGCCAGTAGGAAATGAAACAGATTATGATTTTGCTGTTTGGAAATCACTAGGGTCAGGACAAGTTACTTGTGCCGATATAGCTTCTCCCATTGATGCAGTACCAATTCGATGTAATTATAGTTCGAATGGAATAACAGGCTTATATAGTGCAGCAAATAGTGTTGCGCCACCACAATATCCAGGTGGGTATGGTGGTGCATTTAATTCACAAATAAATGTAGTGGCTGGCGAAAAATATATAATTGTAGTAAGTAATTATGCTACGAGTACATCTGGTTTTGATATTATTTTTGGACCCACATCTACATTATCTTACGGTGGTTCAGGTTCTACTTCTATAAACTGGTCGGGTGGTGTTGATACAGATTGGTTTAAAAAGGAAAATTGGGGAGGATGCGCAATTCCATCATGTTCATTAGATGCAATTGTTAATGGTGGAATAATTTTACAACCATCTATTGCTGCTCCAGCAAATGCAAAATCTGTAATAATTAATCCTGGAGCAATTCTTACATTAGGAACTAATAAAACACTTACCGTTTGTGAAAATTTTACCAACCTTGGTTCTTTTGATGCTAAAGCAGGATCAACTGTAATATTTAATAATTCAAATTTTAATCAAAATATTGATGGAAATCTACAAGGGACAAATGCCTTTGCTAATGTTACAGTAACAAAAACAGGAGGCGCTGTAAAATTATTTAAGGATGCTGAAATGAAAGGTGATTTTATGATTTCAAATGGTTCATCAGCCTTCACAGCGAATAATAAATTACATTTTGTAGGAGGTGATTTTACCAATAATGGAACATATCTAACAGGAATAATTGGATCACTGGAATTGAATGGAATAATTCCACAAGATTATTATAATTTATCTACTCTAAACCATGTAATTATTAATAACTCTGATCCTACTGGTGTAACAATTTATTCAGATTTAGAAATAGGAAATAATGGATCTCTTACTTTAACAAATGGTAAAATTAATACAACTCCTTTTACTGAAGTAAGAGTACTTAATAGAAATCCTGCTTCAGTTTCATCAGGAAACAGTACAAGTTTTATAAATGGCCCTCTCAGAAGAAGAATAAATTCTCTTGGATCTTATGACTTTCCGGTTGGACATACTATCAAAGGATATCAATTGGCAAATATTAATTATAACGAGCCAACTAAACCAACCATTAACGATAATATTGTTGCAACCTTTCAAAGCTTTGCAGTATTACCGCCACCAATAGGAGCAACAGATTGCGGAATTGTTTATACCTCTCCTCCATTAGATAATGGCAAATGGAATTTTGTTGCATCTGACGATCCTTTTTCAGGTGATTTTCAACTTACATTACATAATACAAATTATACCAATCAATCGTTTAAATATACGATCATGAACGATAATGGCGGTGGATGGATGATTGCTAATGGAAATTGTGCTGCATCAATTGTAACTGCTGTTGTTCGTGATGATATTAATGGTTTACTTGGTGATTTTGGAACAGCTCAAGCACCTAGTTTGTTGCCTATCGAATTATTATCAATTAATGCAAAACCATTTGAAAATTCTATTCGATTGAATTGGATTACTGCAACTGAAAAAGAAAATCGAGGTTTTGAAGTTCAACGATCTGATGATGGTGGTGAATTTATTGATATCGGCTGGAAAGATGGCGCAGGTACTACTTTAAATCAACAGTCATATACCTTTGATGATGTTAATGTGAAAACGAACGTGGTTTATTATTATCGCCTTCATCAATTTGATTTTAACGGACAATCCTCATATAGTCCAATCGTATCTTGCCAATTAAGGGGTCAAAAAGTAAAGGCTTCTTTGTTCCCAAATCCAGTAACTGATGAGTCTATACTTACTTATACTCTTGAGCAAAATTCAAATGTTCAAATTAGCCTAATAAATACACTTGGTGAAGAGATCATAATCCAGCCGAACACTTCTTTGCAAACAGGATTACAACACTTATTTATAAACAAATCTAGATTAGGTATCGCAACTGGATTATATACTTTAAAAATTAACGTTAATGGGAAAATCGAAATTTTAAAGATTTTATTATCTGCAAACTAAGAAAAGCAGCTTTTTAAGGTCGATTCGCAACTCTATTACATTTTTTCCGTAAGAAAGGCATATAAAACGCCCTTCTATGAAACCATTATGCCTATTATTTACGATTTTACTAGGTTTTCTTACATCATTCAATGTAAGAGCTCAAGAAATTTCTGAAAGTAACACTACAAAAAATGATTTGGTTTTAGAAATTCCTAGAGCGGATCTTTATAAAGTATTACCATTACTTAAAACAAAATTCAAACAAATTAATGGAGTTAGTTTTGAAGGGTATTGCGATAGTCGAAAGTTGCTATTTGTTAAAGCGAATGAAGAAGCATTTTTCAATGTTTTGATGGCTATTAAAGAATTAAATCTTGTTTATTACATCAAACAAAATACTTCAATTGAAAGAGCAAGAAAAATTTGCTTGAATGAAGATGAAATCAAAGTTAGTTTAAGTAACGATTAAAGTTCATTATAAAATTGAATATTCAACCTATGAAACGAATACTACTAATTATTAATTGTTCAATACTTTTTTTTGCACATAATTTAAATGCCCAATGTATTGGTGGCGCATTTGCAAGTAATCTTACGCCAACAACTTCTTGGCAATTTGTTAATTCTGTGTCAGGAGGAAATTATTATACGTTTGCAGGTACTGCTGGAAATGTGTATACATTTTCGTTCTGTTCAGCTGATGGTGGAAGCAGTATTTATGATACTCAAATTTCACTTTTAAATTCATTTGGCAATACTGTTCAGGCTGGTGTTGATGATTACTGTGCTGCTAATGCACGGCTAGATTTTTATTGTACAAATACTTCAACTTATAGAGTATTATTAACTAAATACAATTGCGTAAGTCAAGCAAATATGGGTAAGCTGGCATACAAATCGACAACTATTCCAGTTTGTCCTGCGGGGTTAGGTACTGGTGTAACAAATGTTGCTTCATTACCATATTCTTCTGGTGCTGGTTCAACATTAGGAGGAGTAAATGACCTTACATCTTCCAATATGAATGTATGTAGTAATTCGGCATATTTATATGGAGAGGATAAAGTTTGGATTTTCACTCCTGTAACTGGTGGGAATGTTACTATAGATTTAACTACTAATAGTTCAAAAGCGGGGATTTACCTATTTAATGGTTGCCCTTTAAATGGAAATAATAGCACGTGTATTGGATCTAGTTTAGGTGGCGGAAATCAAACCCTAACCGTATGTGTTGAACAGGGGTCAACCTATTATCTGGTTGTTGATTCAAAATCTACAACCAATAATTTTAGTTATACGAATTTAACAATATCAACACCTACTGCTAATTCTACTTGTTCAATAGGTACTGTGGTTAGTATTCCTAGTTTACCTTATTCTTCAACTGGACGAACAACTTGTGGTAAAGGAAATGAAATCACAAAATCAAATGTAGAAGTATGTGGAAATAGTACCTACTTAGGTAACGAGGATGAAGTATTTTCCTTTACTCCAATTTCTTCAGGAAATATAAATGTTGGAATTACTACTCTCTCTTCTTATTCTGGTATATTTTTATACGAAGGGTGTCCTATGTCGAGTTATTGCGCTGGTACTGGAAATAAATGTATTGGCAGCGAAACCTCTTCTAGTGGATCAAAATCATTGTGTGGTTATGTTACTGCAGGATTAACGTATTATGTTGTAGTGGATAATTATTATAATTGTTTTCCGTATTCTATTAGTATCTCCTCTCCAACAACCAACCTTGTAGGATCAATTTGTTCAAATCCTGTTGTTGTTTCTTCAATGCCATTTACTGCCTTAAAGGAAAGTACAACGTAATACGTTA
>JANPGA010000102.1:0-2679 GCA_031423735.1 Bacteroidota bacterium
TGTTCTTTTTTTTAGTGACCTCACACAAGCCGCAGGGAAAATGCATATTCGTGTTCGTGAGATGGGAATCTCTATGGGCTGTATCTCTGCTCACAAATTTTACGGACCGAAAGGAATTGGGGCATTATACATAAGCAGAAAAAATCCTCGTGTTAGTTTAACAGCACAAATTACTGGAGGAGGACATGAAAAAGGACTTCGCTCAGGAACTTTAAATGTACCAGGAATTGTTGGATTAGGAGCTGCAGCAGAGTTAGCACAAGCAGAACTTTGGGATTATGCAATGCATACTTCAAAACTTCGAACCCGATTAGAACAAGGAATCGAGGAAATTGGAAGTGTTAGAATTAATGGAAGTATTAAAAATCGTTTACCAAATACAACCAATCTTTGTATTGAAGGTGTTAAGTCGGATGTGTTGATGAAAGCGTTAACTGATATTGCAATTAGTAGCGGATCGGCATGTAGTTCGGCATTGATGGAAGCGTCGCATGTTTTATTGGCGATGGGATTAAAGGAGGAGGATGCCTTTAGTAGTATTAGGATAAGTTTAGGGAAAAATACTACTGTGGATGAAATTGATTATGCGATTGAGAAAATTAATTTATTAATTGAAAAAATTCGTAACCGATAATCTTTAAATTTTCATACTTTTTGGGTTTATGGTAATAATAAGGGTTGCGTGTACCAATCTTGTTTGTTCATTTCTTTTGCTTGTCCAAAAGAAACGAACAAAAGAAAATGACACAAGCGTAACCAACTATCAATTAAACTTTGTGCAAATCACAATCGCTATTAAGTGAAATACACATGGCAGTGGTTTCTATTTTCTTCGTCGGTTAGCCCATTGATAGTTCGCTCTTACGCTTGACCCCAACCGCACTCCATTCTTAGTAATTTTCAATTCCTAATTTTTAATTCTTAATTCTTAATTTATTTTCTCCCAGCCGCACACCTTACTTAGCAATTCTTAATTTATTTTTCGTAATTCGTAATTCGTAATTCGTAATTTTTAATTCATTTCTCCCTGCCGCACTCCATTCTTAACAATTTCCAATTCTTAATTTTTAATTTTTAATTTTTAATTTATTTCAATCTTCTTCGTAACAACCCCTACTACTTGTTTAAATAATTCATTTACAATATCTCAAATATCACTCAACTACAATAAATTTAATTGTACTTTCCATATTATCACTTTCGATTTTTGCAAAATACAAACCTGAAGATAATGATAATTTTTCTCTGTAAATACTTGACCATTGTGAGAGTGTTCTTTTGAATATTTGTCGACCATTTAAATCAAAAACTTTTAGAGTTCCAGCTTTGTTTTGTGGTAATTGATAATTAAATGTTATTATACTATTATTAATAATAGGGTTTGGAAATGCAGTAAACCTTAAATCGAATACTGAATTACTTTTTACACTTGTAATTGTATCGCAACCACTTCCAATTAATGCACCTAAAGCGTAATTAGGAGCATTGGGCATATCAAAACAATTTAGGTTATCAAGCAAGAGGCCTGCTAAAATAATATTTGAGGCCAAGCCCTGAGAGTCTGGTTCGGAAATGTAATGTAAAAAATTCTCGGATTTGTCATTTGAAACGTAAATCTTTCCATCAGGTCCCAATAATTGGTGAAAAAAATCTCTATAAGGTAAAATAGTTGTATCCCAAGTTGCAATAATTAATCGTGTAGAGTTTATGTTAGTTGTATTCCAAGTATCATATTGATAAATATTAGCATTGGTATTTACATATAACCATCTTCCATTTGGAGAAAAGGAACAACCTGTTGCTAAAAGTATAGTATCTGGAATATTAATAGCTCTATGATTACTAAATAATCCAGTGCATCTATCGAAATCCAATAAATCAACCCTATTTTGAAGTAACTGCAAATTAACTGTAAGACCTATTACAAATTTATCGCCTTGTGGGCTAAAAGCTGATTGCATAATGTATCTTTCGAACAAATGCAATGTACCTATGTTTTGAATAAATGGCCCAAGTATAGTATCAGGTGTAACTAGTAACGTATAGTAGCCGTCATCATTATAATGGTGTACTACTACCCACAAATCACGTCCATTTGCATGTTTAACTCCAGTTATTCTTCCGTTAATTAATGTGTCAGGAATTGCAATCAAATTTTTTGAACCATTTACAATCCCACCTAGTCCTGAATCAAGACTCATATCAATTATGCTATAGGATAAATTAACAGGTTCATCACAAGATATATTATCTAGAAAAACATGTTCGGATGAAACGTAAAAAACCAAATATTGACCAAAATGTCCTGGCCGTGGAATAATAAATGCTCCTTGAGGAATTCCCATTCCATATGGCGAATAATAATCGGTAGCCCACCCTGGATTTATTCCACTTGTATTAAGCAATGAATCATTATTACGATTATAAATAACATGACCATTCGTATAAAAGAGCATTTGCCCAGCTGTATCACAAATACTTGCGTTAGTAAGAAAAAAACTCAGAGTAGAAACAATACTATCGCTCATAGGAGCTCCAAAATTAAAATTAACTAAAGAATGTTTATTCCCATCATCGCCTAAGATCCATTGGTTATTTTCCTTTTGTGCAAATAAATTATTGCACAGAAGAAAAATCAATGTAAATAAGAAAGGAAAAGTTACCCTTCGATAACTTTTC
>JANPGA010000103.1:0-2717 GCA_031423735.1 Bacteroidota bacterium
CCCTGCCGAAAATCCTGCTGTGCCAAGTGTACTCCATGATGTTCCATTAAAAGTTTTAACGGTGATTTTATTGGCATTTGCCACATCTTTATAGACTACATAAGGATTATTAGAACTTCCAAAAGCAATGGCTGTACTGAAAACTTCTCCATCTGAAAAACCTTGATTACCGACATTTTCCCAACTTGTTCCATTAAATTTTTGAACAGATACTTTGCCTGAACTTGCTAGATCCTTATAAACTAAATAAGGAATATTGTCCTTTGTTTTAATAGATGTAAATTCGGCTTGACCAGGCGTAAAACCTAAAGATCCTACGTTTATCCAAGAAGTACCGTTATATTTTTTTACAGTAGCTTTTCCGTTTACCGCAATATCTTGATAGGCAATATAAGGAACGTTATTATTAGCAATAGTTATGGCTGTATAATTAGCGTAATCAGTCGAAATTCCGCTTGAATTGATTAAATCCCAAATTTCACCATTGTATCTGTATAAAAAACCGTTACCAGTACTGTTTGAGTTATCCTGAAAATAAGCATACGGCACGCTGTTACTATCTATACTTAAAACAGGTGATGCATGAGCTTCAAATAGTTGTCCAACAAAAACCCAAGCTGTTCCATCAAATTTTAATACTCTGCTTCTTCCATTCGCAGCTTGTGAATAATCCATGCCATAGATATAAATAACATTATTAGAATCAATGGCAATATTGCTGCAATTCTCAATGTTAGATGGTAGGGAAGGTCCAATTTGTAACACTTGACCTGTTGATGTTACTTTGTTAACTCTATTATTATACATTGAAACAAAGTGCAGTTCATTATTTGAATTAAATGCTAATGGATTAGATATACCACTATAAGTACCTGAAGCAGTTGCAACATCAACCCAAGAAAATCCATTAAACTTCTTAGTTATTAAAGTTGATGTATTTTCCTGATAAGTAATGTAAGGATTGTTAGTTGCGTCAATTTTAATAAATGGTGCAGTTCCTTGGGTACTTATACCAGCAGTCCCGACAACAACCCAAGATGTACCATTAAACCGACGCACGACTGCTAAACCGTTGGTTCCTAAACTTCCATCATTAAATCCTACATAAGGAACATTAGTTGAAGAGAAATCTAAAGAAATACCACTAGCATAACCTCCGGAAAACCCAGCTGAACCAACTAATTCCCATGAAACACCGTTGTACTTAACTACAGATAATTTATTACTCAACACATTATCGGAATAAGCGTAATAAAGCACATTATTATTGTCAAATTCAAATACTCCTGAATTATTTGGCAAAGTATTAAATCCAACAGACTCCCACACTAAACCGTTCAATTTTTGGACAATCCATTTATTTCCTGAGGGTGAGGTTGTAAAAGTTGTTGAATAAAGCACATTATTATTGTCATGCTTAAGGCTTAATATTCGGTTATAAGAAAATTGACTAAAATCATTGGGGCCCATAGGCTGAAAACTTTGTGTCAGTTGCGAAAAAGAGATGCTACTAAAAAATAACATCATTAAAAGTAATTTTGTCTTCATAATTTCATAGTTTATTAATTTTTTAAGCAAACTACTGAAATGTACAAACACAAAAAAATACGACAGATGTCGTATTTTAATATAATTATATTTCAAATAAATTATTCTTTGCTTTCCACTTTTGCCCAAGTATCTCTTAAGCCAACCGTTTTATTAAAAATCAATTTTTCAGAAGAAGAATCTTTATCAACACAATAATATCCTAAACGTTGAAATTGGAATCGTTCTCCGTTTTTGGCTGTTGCCAAACTTGGTTCTAAATATCCTGTAATCAATTCAAGCGAATTTGGATTGATGTATTCCTTAAAATCTACATCTTTATCGCCATCCGGATTTTCATGTGTAAACAATCGGTCATAAATGCGAACTTCAGCTTCAATAGCATGATTAATCGAAACCCAGTGAATCGTTCCTTTTACCTTTCTTTGCGAAGCTTCTGTTCCGCTTCCGCTTCTTGAATCTTCATCATAAGAACAATGAATTTCCGTAATATTTCCGGCTCCGTCTTTTACAACACTTTCACCTTTAATGATGTACGCGTTTTTCAAACGAACTTCAGTTCCTAATGTCAAACGGAAAAACTTCTTATTGGCATCTTCCTGAAAATCTTCTCTTTCGATATAAATTTCTCTTGAAAAAGGCACTTTTCTGAAACCTAAGCTTTCATCTTCCTGGCTATTTTCAGCATCCAAAATTTCCTCCTTGCCTTCAGGATAATTAGTAATAACCAACTTCACAGGATTTAGAACAGCCATAACTCTTGGAGTGCTTTTATTCAATTCTTCACGAACACAGAATTCCAAAAGCGAAACATCAATAAGGTTTGTACGTTTTGCAATACCAATAGTATTCGCAAAATTTCTGATTGCCATAGGTGGGTAACCACGTCTTCTCATACCGGAAATTGTACTCATTCTTGGGTCATCCCATGATTTTACATGTCCTTCTTCAACCAATTGCAGCAATTTTCTTTTAGAAACAACTGTATGTGATAAGTTTCGTCGAGCAAATTCCCTTTGTTTTGGGCGTACTTTTTTGATATCATAAACCTGATCTAAAAACCAATCATATAATTCCCTATGAGGTAAAAATTCGAGTGTACAAAACGAATGCGAAATTTGTTCCAAATAATCACTTTCTCCGTGAGCCCAGTCATACATTGGATAAAT
>JANPGA010000104.1:0-3932 GCA_031423735.1 Bacteroidota bacterium
GATATTAAAGTTACTGGATATATTCCAGGAGTGTTATAAATAACAGATACGTTTTGTGTTGTTGCAGTTGAAGGCGTTCCTCCTGGGAAACTCCAATTCCAAGTAGAAGTATTTATTGTAGATGAATCGGAAAAATAAACACTGTTTCCAGGACATAATACTTTCGGAAATCCTTCAAAATCTGAAGCTGGAATTTGATTTGGTTGATTCATATCACACTCCCATACTCCACGTCCATAATAGGCAACGCGCAATCTTGTATTGGGACTTCCATCGTTAATCATCATAAAATCTTGTATGTCGGCAATGCCTGGAAGGTTTTGTGAATAATTCGCCCAATAATTCATTGTGTCATTCTTGTAGTAAACTCCTCTCGCAGTTCCTGCGTAAACAGATTCATTGGTACTATAATTATCATGAAATATTTTTAAAATATTTATGTTGGGTAAATTATAAGTTATGTTTGTCCATCCAGCTCCTTGATTGGATGATCGATAAACTTCGTTACCACAAGTAATATAAACAACATTTGAATTGTTTTTTACTAAAGCAATACTCGAAGCATTAAATGTATTTGCAGGAGCTGCTTTTGTAATAAATGTAGGTGTAGAAGCAAATGCATTACTACTATGTAGAATCTGATTTCCATCTAAAACAACATATAAATCATTACTATCTGTTGCTGATAATGCCATGTCCATTACATTCTGATTTGAATTCGTAATTTGACTCCATGTTGGTGGATTTGAATTTAAATTTGTGGTACGGTAAATCTCATTTCCTCCAGCAAAAGCAGCATTAGGTATTAGAGGAGAAAAAAGTAAAGTAGTAAGATTTGTTAATGGATTTGCCCATAATTGATCTCCTCCTGTTACTATTCTTCGATTACCATTGAAGTAATATACTCGATTGTATTGTTGGAAATCATAAACCATTCGCTCACCCCAATCTCCGCCACGATTTGTTTTCCAAATATTATCATAAAATAATTCACCATTATCTTGTGTTCCAATGCTAACAATATTTGTTTTCAATTGACTCTGCGCAGCATGATAACATTCTGTTGCTTCAATTCCATCACAGTAAGGATCCCAATTATCTCCATCATCATGACTAACAAATATTCCACCATCATTAGCATTAAATAAATTGGAATGATTATATGGATTATAAATAATTTGATGCATATCAGTATGACAATCAGCAGGCCAATCTGTTAGTTTTGCCCAAGTATTTCCGCCATCATCAGTACGCCAAACACAATGTGAAACTAGTAATACTCTATCAGAATTTAACGGATCTACGGTAATTCCGAAATTGTAATTTCCTTGTCCTGATGATGCGGCATCATATCCAACTAAACTCTGGTTAGGATTATTGTAAACTGTTGTAAAACTTGTACCACCATCTGTTGATTTTAAAATGGTGCCATTATCCGATACCATTCCAATGTAAATTACATCTGGATTGTCAATCGCTATTCCTAGGCGCATTCCATCTCCATTGCCATTTGGAATAACTACTCCATTTGTAATTTGTGTCCATGTTTCACCCCGATCAACTGAGCGATAATATTCAGAATAAGTTACTGCATACAAAGTATCACCAATTGAAGTTCCTTTATATTTCATATCCGTAAATGAACCGTTACTTAATTTATTTTGCCACGTATTTCCGCCATCATAAGTCTTCCATATTCCATCATCAGTTGCAGCAATTATTATTGAGTTATTCAATGGATCCATAAGTAATTCTAATGCCATTCGCGTTCCAATATTTGAATTTGATGGATTAAATGTTATTCCTCCATCAATACTTTTCCAAATTCCTAATCCTTGCCCATAGTAATTAGGATCTCCAGTACCTAAATAAATTATTGAATCATTTGTAAAATCAATGCATACAGAAGCGCATTGTGTCCAAGGCATATTATCTGTTCCTGTATGATTCCAATTAAGCCCAGCATTTGCACTAATCCATAAACCTCCAGATGCGCTCGTTGCGTAAATTTTATTTGAATCAGTTGGATGAAATTTTATTTGAGTAACTCTTCCAATTCCATTTATTTGTCCTGATACATTTGTTGGAAATGCAATTGGACCTGTACTATACCAATTGGCAATAATCTGAGCGTTAAGATTAATGTTGAATGTGGTCAGTAAAGTAATTATAATAAATATTATTTTTTTCATCTTGTTATTCATAATATTTATTTTGATTGTTGTTCTTTCCAAATTGCAATTCGCTGAGAAGGTGTTAGTATGCTACCATTAGCTTGAACATATGGTTTCATTGCGCGTTGCCAATTTTTGAATTTCTTATATTGAAAAGAATATAATTCTGATTCTTTTGAATATCTTTTCTTTTTCGACATAAATAAATTGTTGAGCAAATTATTTCGTTCTTCTTTTTTCAATTCAGAATGACCTATGATTTCACTTTCTTCAACAGGTTTTGGTCGGACACTCCAATAAATATTGAATGCTTTATTAGCTTCAATATAATTAACTAGCGTGTCTTTCATCAATTGTATCCAAATAGGATTTTTCTCGTAATTTATTAGATCTTTCTTGTTATTCTGACAAAAGGATTTAGATGCAGAAATTAGAATAATAACGACAATAAAGGACTTTTTTAGCATGTATTTTTTTAACTAATTTATTTTTATTAAAAAAATCGAGTTTTTAAAATGTATTATTTTTAATACTGTTAAAGATAAATAAAACAACATTAATGGGGTTTACGTTTTCAATTATTTTACATGTGTTGGAATTGAACAAGCCCAAATTATGCAGATACATAATTTGGGCTTTGGTGTTAATGATTCGTTGATCTGATAAGCTACTGAGAGTAATATTTATAGTTGTTTTAAATAACCACAATCGATTTCTCTTCAATCCATCCTAAATTACCATTCGCAATTCTTATTTGCTTATATCCTGGTAACTCATCTAAAACATCGATTTTAGTTCCACCATGAAGCATAAAAAGATTCGTACTCTTATTGTCAGGTGAACTTTTAATATAGGCATTAGCATCCATCACAATCGCTGTTCTTTGTCCATAAATTTTTTTATGTGAACAAGCTGCTAATCCGAAAATCATTAATGCAATTATTAAAATTCCTGAACTACTTAAGAAGCTTCTCTTTTTAGATTTTATTGTTCCAGCAAATAAATACCAAACACCCAAACAAAAGGATATCCAAATAGCTATAATTGCTATCCACGACCATGTGGCAGGATTAAAACTAAACAATAAAGCATTCCACCAGCGCTCATAAAACAATAATGGAATTGGTTCAATTTTATCCAGAGTATTTGCGTAAGCAATTTTTAAATTGTAATTGATATCATCATCCAAAGGGTCTAATCTTTTCGCACGTTCAAAATTTAAGATTGCATTTGGTAAATCTTGAAGTTTGTAATAACAGTTTCCATTATTAAAGTAAATTACTGCATTATGCTGTCCCGACTTAATTAATGATTCGTATTGCTTGGCTGCTAGTGAATAATTTCCCGAACGATATGCTTTATTTGCAGATTCAAATTGTTGTGCAGGAGTTTCGGCGTTTGAGGTTGAGATGGCCAAATTTAAAATAAGTCCAATAACCAAGAGGTTAGTCCTGCGAAACACTAAAGTTAAATTAATCATGCTTTTAATTCTCCTTCTAATTTAGTGATCAAACTTATAGCACGATCATATACTTGCTTTGGCTCACCAGTAGTGCTTGATCCGCCGTATCGAGCAAATTCACAAACATTTATTGTACTTAAAAACTCATCAACTGTTGCAATACTAACTTTGTGTTGTTGCAAAACTTGAGAAACTGTTTCTTTTGAAAGTTCAGAGAGTGGAATAGTTAATTTATCACTAACATATCCCCATAATGCTTTTGAAACTTCTTCATACACTGGAGCAGATTGTTGTGA
>JANPGA010000105.1:0-2259 GCA_031423735.1 Bacteroidota bacterium
AGCAACCTGAGAATAAGGAACATCTTGATCGCCTGGGCCCATATTAAATGAGCCTTGCGGAATAAATACCATCCCATAAGGGTCTGCTTGGTACCACTTCTGCCTCCCTTGGACTCCTGTAAGTTGTCCTCGGTTACCACCTCCACAGCTGCTAAGTATAAGCATTGTTAGAGAAGCAATAATCAGGTTTTTCATGCTTTGTTTGCTTTTGGGTTCCGGATACGCTAAAAACGTAAACATCGAACGCTGAAAACTTGGCTTTAGTATTTGCGACATTTTCAGAATGATGATACGTTTAGTCTCCAATTTAAGTTGCTTACCGGATGAAATATTTCCTAATGTTATAGAAACCTTACGTTTCTAATAACAGGTGTGATTTTCTTTTTAACTTTAAAGCAGTATCCAAGCATAATTTCATGGCTACCATCACTATACTTCTTAAGTTTAGAAGTAGTAATATCATATGAATACCCAATTCGCAAATTGTCAGTGATATTCATACCTAATAATGCTACAATTGCATCATCATTACGATAAGATGCTCCTACCCAAAAACGGTTGTTGAAGTAAGCGTTTAAGTTAAGGTCTAATGTTGTATTTCCTGCAATTGTTTTAATAAATATAGAAGGCTTTAATGTAATCATTGGTGAAACTTCGGCAGAATATCCGATCATTCCGAAATAATGACGCTCAAATTTGATCGAAGAGTTGTCTAAACTTACACTTGGCTCTGTTAAATGAGTAGCAGAAACCCCAAGATATAACTTCTCAGAATTGTAATATAAACCAGCACCTACATCAAAAGTAGATCCACTTGAGTTATTTGGAATTGATTTATCATTTTGATCAACTGGCTTGAAATTAGATGCATCAACCTTGTCTTGTAAAATACCAAGATCAACACCAATACCTAACTTACCATTTCCAATATCAAATTTATAGGCTCCAGCTAACTTGGCATTAAAAGTTTGAAATGCACCACTTTTATCAGAAGCAATACTTAATCCTAATCCAACTTTATTATTCGCTAATGGAGCATCAACTCCAAATACTCCAGTTTTTGGGGCACCATCACCAAATCCTACCCATTGGGTACGATATAATAAATGTGCGCAAATCGCTTCGCTACTACCTGCATATGCGGGATTTACATATAAACGATTAAACATATTCTGGCTGAATTGCGGATCTTGTTGGGCTAGTGCAACAGTAGATATACATCCTGCTACTAAAACAGCTAAAATTTTCTTCATACAGTGCTATCGGTTTTTCGGTTGGTTCTGGGGGATAAAGTAAGTAAATAAAATTCTAAAATTCAAAATTTGAAGACAAACTCATTATTTAAACTTTTTATTCACAAGGTCAAAGATTAACATTATTTTTAACTTTTACGAGTATAAGTTCAATTTTATTTTGAATTATTCTGTAGAAATAAATGTGATAAAAAAGATTTAAAAAAAAATCCAAGAAGCCCAATTTAGGGTTACGCGAGCTTTTGAAGTGCATTCCAAAGACGATCTGGAACCTCATTTTTACATGCTTGTTGGTAATCTTTATAGGAACAGGGTAACAAATGATGGCTCATATATCTGTTTTTCCTTCCATCCATTGGTAATTTCATCCACCATCGATCACTTTTTGTGCTTTTAACAAAGGTGATTTCAGTGTCAACGTTCTCAACAGCAACTCTATAGGTAATATAATTATTTGCATTTATCAAGGGCAAATCCTGCTTTCTACTAGAAACCCCTTCAATAAAATACCATAACATTTGAGCGATTAAACTTGCTGTTTGTCCGTTTATATCAAAAGATGGATTGTATTCATATAATCCTAAGCCACTTAGCTTATCGCTAATACCAGCATACATTAAAATCTGACAAATTTCTTCGCCAAAAAAACCATTTGGTGAAGCCTGAGCATTACCAGGAGCATCGCTTTGTCGAATGCTTGAAATATCTACAGTTACTAAATCTGCATTTCGAACAATAGGTTCTGTTTCTTGAATATCATCTCTTACCTGTCCTAATCGAAAAGTGTCGAAATATAATTTTTTCATTAGCTCAACACTCTCTGTGCCAACATAATAAGTTTGATACCCTATATTACTAAAGTTGAAAAGATAGTTTGGTTGTTCTAATATTATTTTACCTAAAAAAGTATCTGAATTTACGACATCTTCAGGCTGACCTAAATCAAAACGTGAATCAATACTAACAATATTTATAATTTGTTCTAGCTTCTTATATCCAGCATAAT
>JANPGA010000106.1:0-2088 GCA_031423735.1 Bacteroidota bacterium
AGTAATCCAACGTGTGGGAGAGTGTCACATGCACTTCCAATAACAGGACCGAGGTAGTAATTTGGATGATTCACATTGCTTCTAAAAATGTAA
Source organism: Bacteroidota bacterium (assembly GCA_031423735.1). Lineage (GTDB taxonomy): Bacteria > Bacteroidota > Bacteroidia > AKYH767-A > OLB10 > JANXSD01. The sequence continues at coordinate 94 of JANPGA010000106.1, forward strand.
CATGGAGTGCGCAAAGCATGTTGCTGTACATCAGATGCAATTCCAGCACTGTCTGGAGAATTAATGTAGTTTAAATCAATTGTTGTTGATCCTGAAGATAAATAAATTTTTCCGTTAGCAGCTAAATACATGTCCCAAAAAATTGTACACATAAATGAATATGGATAACAATAGCCATCATAATTTGCAACATTTTTTAGACTTGCAAAAACATTTACAGTATCAGTATTTAGCTGAAATATTTTTGTGTAAGTTGAAAAGTATAAATACTTGGAATTAGGAGAAAAGGATAATCCAAATCCAGTCACTGAATCCATTATACTAATTAAATTTCCATTTGAAAACACGCCCGTGCATCGATCAAAATCGAACAATCTAATCTCATGAGTGAAATTATTGGTTACCCCATAACGATGATGATAAGCAAATTTAATTCCATCTGGAGAAAATTGAGGTTGCCCATTAAAATTACTATGGGGAGGCATTCCTAAATGTTGAGTTGTGATACTAGTAATACCTGTAGGGGTTAATAAAAGTTTATAAATTATATCGGTATTATCTTTGAAAATTACAACCCACCAATCTCTACCATTGGCATGTTTACATGCAGTCATACCAGGGTTTAAACTATCATTAAACGCCACTACATTTTTTTGTGTTACAGCACCTAGTCCATTGTTTTGTACTAAATCAATTAGAGTATAAAACAACTCTGAAGAATAATTGTTCGGAACACTAAAATTTGCTGTCTGATGAAAGAGGATATATTTAGTACTATCATCTGGCCAAGGTAATATTAGACTTGAACTAGGATCAGGAATCCCACTAGAAGGGTCGCACCAACTAGACGCAAAAGGGCCTGGGTTAAGTCCAGAACCATTTTGCATTGTATCGCCACTCGCATCAGCTATCCAGCAACCATTTGTCGCAAATAATAAATCCCCATTTTCATCTGAGATATTTGCTTGTGCTCCATCAAAACTCATTTTGAAGTTTTGCGGATAAACAGTCACATTTAAACTGTCAAAGGATAATGTAGCTCTATGTGAAATAACATTTGTATCAAGTCCTGTTGTATAGCCAAGTAAAAAATTATGATTTTTCCCTTGTCCAAAAACTATCCCCGACCCTAATATTAGGATCAAGAATAGTAATTTAGTAACATTTTTTAACAGTATCATCTATTAATAATTAATTTTTCCTCATTAATACTTTCATTATTAATTAATGCTTTTACTACATATACTCCAGGGGTGAGGGATTGTGTATTAATATAGATAGTCTTTTCTGTACAATTAAAGGACTTTTTAATTATTGATTGTCCCATCATGTTATTAATTGAAATTTGACATAATTCATCCGACTTATTTATAACAGAAATTTCAATTTTATCGTTTGCGGGATTTGGCTTAATAATTAATCCAACACCAACATCTAATTTTCCTCGCCTAAAGATACCGTTTTGTAAGCAAACGGCATCATCATCGTATTCAATTGTGTCATAAAATAATTCAACAAAAATGGAACAAGATTAATATGATTAAAAAAGGATTTACAGAATATTTTTAATCATTTAGAGACTTAGCATACTGGCACATTAGCATATTGGTACATCATTTCACCACCATCAACTTCTGCGTCGCAATACTACTCCCTGATCGAATTACGCATTGATACAATCCATCCGATAAAAAGGATAGATTAAAATATTGCAAACTACTCCAAGGAGATAATAATTGCGTAAATAAAATACGTCCATTCAAATCGTATACTTCAAATATTCCTTGTTGATTTTGTGGTAGTAAATAAGTTACTTTTAAAACATCGTTACAAAGTGGATTTGGTGCTACTTTAAAGTTTTGTATTTGTTGATAGTTTTCTAATAATCCAACGTGTGGGAGAGTGTCACATGCACTACCAATTAATGGGCCGAGATAGTAGTTTGGATGAAGCACGTTACCTTTTCCAGTATAACAAGGAACTCGCAATGCGTGT
>JANPGA010000107.1:0-6931 GCA_031423735.1 Bacteroidota bacterium
TCTTTCCAAGCATCGTCAATCAACGAAAGTGTAACACTACGTTCAAATGCACTTATCAGTTCTTTTCCTTGCGTTTCATACGATTTTTTTAAATTAGCAAGTACTTGAATATTGTGAATTCCATCCGTAAACGGAACAACAATATTTTCAAAACTCTGTGATGGCTGCTCATAAACTCCTTTGATAACAGGGAAAGATCGCTCTGCAATTATTTTAGCTTTATTGCGATAATGTAAATCAAGTGTGTGATACAATTTGTCACTTAAGTCTTCGATTTTTGAATTAATAAATTCTTCTTTTGTAAAAGGATTCTCAATTGCAAAAAGACGAATGATCTCTAATGATAAAGCTTCATAATTACGTTCATCTTCATACTGTGTTAAGATGCTATCACTTAAATCAAAAAGCATATTTTGTAAATCAAGTGCAAGTCGTTCACCATATAATGCATGACGACGTTTCTTGTAAATTACTTCACGTTGAGCATTCATTACATCATCGTATTCTAACAAACGCTTTCTAATTCCGAAGTTATTTTCTTCTACTTTACGTTGAGCACGTTCAATTGATTTTGTGATCATACTATGTTGAATCACTTCACCTTCTTTCAGTCCTAAACGATCCATCAAACTTGCAATACGTTCTGAACCAAAAAGACGCATTAAGTTATCTTCAAGTGAAACAAAAAACTGAGTACTACCCGGATCACCTTGTCGTCCAGAACGACCACGTAGCTGCCTATCCACACGACGTGATTCATGTCGTTCTGTACCTATGATTGCTAAACCGCCAGATTCTTTTACTCCTGCACCTAACTTAATATCCGTACCACGACCAGCCATGTTAGTTGCAATCGTTACAGTGCTTGGTTGACCAGCAGCAGCAACAATTTCTGCTTCTCGCTGATGTAATTTTGCATTCAGTACATTATGTTTAATCTTACGTTGATTAAGCATCCTGCTAAGTAATTCTGAAACTTCTACAGAAGTAGTTCCAACCAATACCGGGCGACCAGCTTTTGTTAAGCGATCAATCTCTTCGATAACTGCATTGTATTTTTCACGAACTGTTTTGTAAACTAAATCTTCTTCATCTTTACGAGAAATGTTACGATGAGTAGGGATTACAACAACATCTAATTTATAGATCTCCCAAAATTCTCCAGCTTCTGTTTCTGCTGTTCCTGTCATACCAGAAAGCTTATGATACATCCTAAAGAAATTTTGTAAAGTAACAGTTGCATACGTTTGAGTAGCTGCTTCCACTTTAACATTTTCTTTTGCTTCGATAGCTTGATGTAATCCATCACTATAACGACGACCATCTAATACACGACCAGTTTGCTCATCAACAATTTTAATTTTACCTTCTTGAATAATATATTCAACATCGCGTTCATACAAAGCATAGGCACGCAACAATTGATTTATCGTATGAATTCGTTCTGATTTAATAGCGTAATCACGAAGTAAAATTTCTTTCTTTTCTAATTTTTCTTCAGCGGAAAGATTAGATTTTTCTAAATCAGCAATTACAGAACCAACATCGGGCATCTCGAAAAAATGTGCATCACTTGCATGTGCGCTAATCATGTCGATACCTTTTTCAGTCATATCAATACCATGATTTTTTTCATCGATTGTGAAATAAAGTTCAGGATCAATTTTCTCACGCATCAAACGACCTTGCTCGGCCATGTAAGCATTTTCCGTTTTTTGTAATAACGCTTTAGCACCTGGCTCACTTAATAATTTTATCAGCGCACGATGTTTTGGTAATCCACGATTTGCACGAAGCAATGAAATTCCAACTTCATCTTGTTTCTCTTTTACATCTAAATTTTTCTTTGCATCAGCAATTAAAGTATTGATATAATTACGTTGTGCAGTAACTAATTGTTCAATCTTTGGCTTCAGTTCATAAAATTCTTGATCATCACCACGAGGTGTAGGGCCAGAAATAATTAAAGGAGTACGTGCATCATCAATTAAAACCGAATCAACCTCATCCACTATGGCGTAATGATGTTCACGTTGCACCATATCCTCAGGGCTACGCGCCATGTTATCACGCAAGTAATCAAAACCAAATTCGTTATTTGTACCATAAGTAACATCTGCTAAATAAGCTTTACGACGTTCTGGAGAATTAGGTTGATGCTTATCAATACAATCAACTGTTAATCCTAAAAATTCGAAAATAGGTCCGTTCCACTCCGAGTCACGTTTGGCGAGATAATCGTTAACAGTAACTACGTGAACTCCTCGGCCAGCTAATGCGTTTAGATAAATTGGTAACGTTGCAACTAATGTTTTTCCTTCACCTGTTGCCATCTCCGAAATTTTTCCTTGATGTAAAACAGTACCTCCGATGAGCTGAACATCATAATGTAACATATCCCATTTTACTGGAATTCCAGCGGCAAGCCATTCGTTTTTAAAAATTGCTTTATCACCTTTAATAATTACGCTATTACGTTTTACTGATAAATCACGATCCAGTTGAGATGCGGTAACTTCAAGTTCTTCATTCTCTTTAAAGCGATGAGCAGTTTCTTTTACTACAGCAAAAGCGCGAGGAAGAATCTCTAATAAAATTTCTTCAATCTTTTGATTTCGTTCTTTTTTAAGAGCATCAACGCGAGCAAAAATCACTTCTTTTTCCTGAAGATCCATATCCGGATTCGATTCAGCATTATTAGTGAGTTCTAGCAATTCTGCTTCTAAGCTTTGAATATGTTCCTGAATACGCTGACGAAATTCGTTTGTTGAATTACGTAATTCATCATTATTTAGCGACTGAAGATCATCGTATTCTTTATTGATAAGACCTACAAACGGGCCTAATTCTTTAAAATCGCGATCTGACTTACTTCCTACAAACTTTTTGAGGATATTATTAAAGAAATTTAACATGATAATATAGATACAAATTGAGGTACAAAGGTAAGGTTAATTGGATTATTGATAATAGCTAGACGTAAGTGGATAGTATTGTATTTCAGGTTGCTGGATATTTATTTATGCACAGCTATTGACCTAGGGCCTTTCAAGCGGTATATTTGGCAGATTAAGAAGAACGATTTTATGGCTTGGGAAGACGACGACGAAGATTTTGATCCTTCAGATTTTGAAGCAGGGGAGCCTGATGAAGAGGCACTTGAGGATATCCGCAAGGAGGAAGAGCGCGTTCGAAAAATGCCATTAATGATGGTCGCTCACCAAATTTTAGAAATAACTGAAGCTTTGATGGGAACTTTGCCTACCGATAATATGTCGGAGCATTATAAGCGGATTATGATGGAAGATGCGTTAACATTAGCCCCAAAAATTGCAGGCGCTGAAGGAGCCGATCTTTATACTTTACGGATGGAAAATGCTGTAATTGTTAAAGTAGCCGCTCGAAATCTTCTTACTCAAACCTGTGGATTACAGATGATGGGACTTTCTGATGATCGTTATCTCAATGTTTTACGTGAAGAAATTGATCTTTTCCGACTTCATTTTATCGATTGGGTAAAATCCTTCGATAAAACCAAAGATATCCAAGATAATTGGGGACTATTTTATGATTAAGCTGTTCGCTTAATCATAAAACGAATTAAGAATTAAAGATTAAGAATTAATGTTGAAAGCAATTCTTAATTTTTAATCTTTAATTTTTAATTCATTTCAAAGGTTTATTTTTTTCATTATTGGCGCCATCTTATAGGTTATTGCTGTAACGATTAATGTCATTGTACCACCAAAAATTACAGAGGGAACTAATCCTAAAACACGTGCTGCGAATCCTGATTCGAAGGCACCAATTTCATTTGAGCTTCCAACAAAAATACTGTTCACTGCGGCAACTCTTCCACGCATTTGATCGGGAGTATACATTTGTAAAATAGTGGAGCGAATTACTACACTAACGTTATCAAACATACCTGAAAGTAAGAGCATCACAAACGAAATCCAAAATACTGTTGAGAGTGCAAATCCTATCATACAGCAACCGAATAATGCAACGCAGATTAGCATTTTAATTCCAGCATTTTTTCGGGGAGGATAAAACGCTTGAAATACAGACATAATTACTGCCCCTACAGCTGGCGCTGATCTTAAGATCCCAGTTCCTTCCGGACCCACGTGTAAAATCTGATCTGCGAAAGCAGGTAATAAGGCTACCGCACCTCCGAAAAGAACTGCGAATAAATCGAGTGTAATTGCTGAAATCAAGACTGGCTGAGCAAAAAAGAATTTTAATCCTGCTCGTAATGATTCACCAACGGTTTCTCCTTTAATAGCTGGAGGGATTGGTTTATTGCCAATTAAGGAATAGAAAAACAAGGTGATTAATATTAAAACTGAAACGATGATTAGCGATTCACCTGGTCCGATCCATCCATAACATAAACCACCTAAAGCCGGACCTGTTACCGCACCAACTTGCCACATACTGCTGTTCCAAACTGAACTATTTACATAGTTTTCACGGGGCACTAATTGCGTCCAAAAAGAGGATTGAGCTGGGTTGTATAGTCCACGGGCAACACCAACCATGAAAATTACTGCATAGGCTGGCCATGTTCCTTCGCTTGTCCAAAAGTAAGCGTATAAGGTGAGGATGAATGAAGCAACAAGCATAAGTGTTGTTGCAAACATCATTAAATGACGGCGGTTAAATCTATCTGCTAAATGACCGCCTGGTAAGGCAAGCAGCAATGCAGGGATGGCTTCTGTTAAACCAATAAGTCCCAATGAAAAAGGATCTTTTGTTTGCGCATAAATCATCCAACTGGCGATTATTTCTTGCATCAGAACGGCAACTGTAAGCACTAATTTGCCTATTATAAAAAAGCGAAATTCGGGAAAGCGAAGGGCTGAATAAGGGTCGTGTTTAATCTCCATTTGAATGCGCTAAAGTAAACAACTCAATGATTTGGAATATTCATTTTGATGATTATTGACAATTCATAAAATAATAATCTTAATAAATTAATAAACGATATCTTCTTATTTGGTGTTTTATTCGATTTAGGTCGTAAATTTGAAACATTATGTCTGCTGAACAATCGAAGTCAAATGGAAAACTTTTCCGAATTTTTGTTATTGAAGATGATATTTGGTATGGTGAATTATTAGTACATCATCTTACCTTGAATCCAGATTATGAAGTAACTAGATTTGAGTCTGCTCGAGAAGCAATAGCACAACTTTATTTACATCCAGATGTAATTACGTTGGATTATGCATTGCCAGATATGCCATGTGATGAAGTTTTAAAACGAATAAAAATTGATTCTCCCAATACAGCTGTAGTAATGATTTCTGGTCAGGAAAACGTTTCAACTGCAATTGATTTGTTACGAAAAGGGGTTTACGATTATTTAGTAAAGGAAGATGATACTCGTGAAAGATTATGGAATACAATCAATAATATTCGACAAAATGTTGAGTTGAGGAAAGAAAACGATTTGTTACGTGATGAAATGGGCAAGAAATATGATGTTTCGAACCTAATTATTGGCACCAGCGACCCAATGAAACATGTTTTTAATCTCATCGGCAAAGCAGCTAAAACGGCAATCACAGTTTCATTATCAGGCGAAACAGGAACAGGAAAGGAGTTAGTTGCTAAAGCAATTCATTTTAATTCTTTGCGATCACGAAAACCATTTGTTGCTGTAAATGTTTCATCGATACCAAGAGATTTAATAGAAAGCGAATTATTTGGTCATGAGAAGGGATCATTTACAGGTGCAATAACACGACGAATTGGAAAATTTGAAGAAGCTCATCAAGGCACTTTGTTTTTAGATGAAATTGCAGAATTAGATTTTAGTTTGCAAGCAAAGCTATTACGAGTATTGCAAGAAAAAGAAATCACAAGAATTGGAGGCAATGAAATAATATCAATTGATGCAAGGATTATTGTCGCTACACATAAAAATTTATCAGAAGAAACAAAGAAGGGAAATTTTAGAGAAGATTTATATTATCGATTATTAGGATTGCCAATTACTCTTCCGCCATTGCGGGAGAGATCAACAGATATTTTATTTCTTGCAAAATACTTTATTGATAAGTTTTGTATAGAAAATAATTTATCGAAAAAAATGTGTACTCCAGAAGCAAAAGAAAAATTATTAAATTATCGTTTCCCTGGAAATGTGCGCGAACTAAAATCTGTAATGGAACTTGCAGCTGTGATGGTAGATAAAGAAAAAGTAGGGGCAGAGGATATATCTTTTAATGCTGCACAACAAAATTTGGAGTTGTTAGATCAGGAGTTAACATTAGAACAATACGACCTACAAATTATACGACATTATTTAAAAAAGTATAATGAGAATGTTTTAGAGGTTGCGCATAAACTTAATGTTGGGAAGTCTACTATTTATAGATTATTAAAAGAAAATAAATTATAAACGAATATTTAATTTTTTTAAATTAAATCAAAACAAAGATGCCATTAAGTAATAGGGAAATTTTTTTCGAATTGGTTTTGGCTCAATTGCCAGGTGAAATTGTTGTTTTTAATATGGAGCACCAATATATATTTGTTAATCCACAAGCAATAAAAAATCCGGAAATTAGAAAGTGGATCATCGGAAAAACAGATTTTGAATATTGTGAATATCGAAATATTGATCTTAATGTTGCTGTTAAAAGAAATGAACTTTTTAATAAAGTTGTTGCAACTAAACAAGAGTTAGAACTCGAAGAAGTTATTACTGATAAGACAGGTGAAGTACGTTATTATTTAAGAAGATTAACACCAGTATTTTCGGATTTTGGTGAAATTTCGTATATTATTGGATATGGAATTGAGATAACAGAAAGAAAAAAATTGCGTATTGAACTTGATGCTCGATCAAGTTTTATAGATAAGGTAATTAATACTAGCCCTCATTTAATATATGTAAAAGATGGTGAAGGTCGCTTTC
>JANPGA010000108.1:0-11550 GCA_031423735.1 Bacteroidota bacterium
ACGCGTATTTAATGATACTGCACGTTATGTTGATCAAGGTGGTGGAAAGCGTAAAGGTTCATTTGCAATTTACATTGAGCCATGGCATGCTGATATTTTTGATTTTCTTGATTTGAAAAAGAATCATGGTAAAGAAGAAAACCGTGCGCGTGATTTATTTTATGCGATGTGGATTTGCGATTTATTTATGAAGCGTGTTAAAGAAGAAGGACAGTGGAGTTTATTCTGCCCTAACGAAGCTCCAGGATTAAGTGATTGTTATGGAATGGAATTCGAATTACTTTATACGAAGTACGAACAAGAAGGACGTGCTCGTAAGAGTATTCCTGCTCGTGAATTATGGACTGCAATACTTGAATCACAAATTGAAACAGGCACGCCTTACATGTTATATAAAGATGCATGTAATGAAAAGAGTAATCAGAAAAATTTAGGTACTATTAAAAGCTCGAATCTTTGTACTGAAATAGTTGAGTACACTGCTAAAGATGAAGTTGCTGTTTGTAATCTTGCTTCTATTGCATTACCACGTTTCGTTATCAACGGCAAGTTTGATCATAAGCGTTTATTTGATGTTACCTATGCTGTAACAAAAAATTTAAATCGCATTATTGATGTGAATTACTATCCTGTTGTAGAAGCAAAGAATAGTAACATGCGTCATCGTCCGATTGGTATTGGAGTACAAGGATTAGCAGATGCATTTATTTTAATGCGTTACCCTTTTGAAAGTGAAGAAGCTCGTCAGTTGAACAAAGATATTTTCGAAACCATCTATTATGCTTCGATGACCGCATCAAAAGATCTTGCTATTAAAGATGGTCCATATTCAACGATTGAAGGTTCACCAATTTCAAAAGGAATTTTCCAATTTGATATGTGGGGAGTTAAACCGAGTGATCGTTGGGAGTGGGATGTATTACGTGAAGAAGTAAAGAAACATGGAGTTCGTAATTCATTATTACTTGCGCCAATGCCTACAGCGAGTACTTCACAGATACTTGGCAATAACGAATGTTTTGAGCCATATACAACGAATATTTATAATCGTCGTGTATTGAGTGGTGAGTTTGTTGTAGTAAACAAACATTTATTAATGGATTTAGTAAAGATGAATCTTTGGAATGGCGAGATGAAAAACAAAGTGATTGCATCAAATGGTTCTATTCAAAATATTCCTGAGATTCCACAAGACATTAAGGATTTATACAAAACAGTTTGGGAAATTAAACAACGTACAGTAATCGATATGGCTGCTGATCGTGGTGCATTTATATGCCAGAGTCAGTCGTTAAATTTATTTATTGCCGAGCCTAATTTTGCAAAACTTACCTCGATGCATTTTTATGCATGGGAAAAAGGATTAAAAACAGGAATGTATTATTTACGTACTCGTCCTGCTGCTGCTGCAATTAAGTTCACTGTTGAAAAGCAGTATGAAACAATTCCTCAGATGGCAGAAGCAGTTACGGCTACGTCAATTGGCAACACCTCTGTAACCGAAATAAAAGACAATCCAACAATAGTTAATGATGTAACTACAAGCTTCCTTGATGAAATTCAAGGAGCTGGCGATCAGATTTCATGTTCACTGGATAATCCAGAAGGATGTGAGATGTGTGGTAGTTAAAAAGAAAAATTATCTAAACAAAAAACCCTGTCTGAAAAGATGGGGTTTTTTGTTTAGAATCTACTTTTTATGTTACAATGTTGATTTAATAATTCAAAAGGACATATCATCTGATTTAAAATTTGTACATTTATTTAATATTTAGTAACTTATTATAGTTTTAGCAATTTTAAATGAATAAGATTTTTTCAATTTTTTTATTAGCAATTTTAATTGGAGTTACAACACTCACAAGTGCACAACTTTGCCCATTGGGAAATAATTATACTCAACAAGCAAATTGTGGTGATATAAATCCTGGAGTACTTACATACGGAACTGTTGCATTTTGTATCGGTGATTCTATTGGATTAACAACTTCATCTGATATTCCAGTTGATTCAGTTTGGATTTGTTGGGGTGATGGTACGACATCGGTTTCCAATGGTAATTATATAAGTCCAATTTATAATCATTTTAGCATAACACCAGATAGTTGCATGTGTAATGGAAGCAATTCAACCCAACTTCCGATTACGATTGCTTTTTATGCAAGTTGTCCTCCAACTTATAGTTATGATTCATACTCTCGTAATGTTACATTAAAATTTAAGCCAAGGGCGAAATTTACCACATTGCCAAGTTGTCCGTATTCTCCTCCTAACATCTATATTCCTCCGTGCACACAAGCATGTGCGAATGGTTCGGTTAACGATACTACTCGAGTTATCTGGGATATGGGTGATGGTTCGCCATTGATAAATTTATATTCTACTAATTCAACAATTCCATTGCCAAACTATAGTTATCCGGTTTCTGGAACCTATACGATCACATTAACGATGAATAATGACAAATGTGGTAACGCTTCATATAATACAACAATTAAAATTCTTCCGAATACAATTTTAAATCCTTTATTAGCATCAGGTCCGTTTTGTGCGCCAGGGAATATCACTATAACGAATATAAAACCGGCGCCAGCTGCTAATTATAGTTGGTCAATATCACCTTTTGTTTCTGGTGTTATCAGTACTGACTCAACATTATTTGCAACAATTCCATCACCAAATACATTTATTGTAAATATTGATGTTGCTGCTGGCTGCTGTAGCGCTCCTCAAAGTATTTGCCATTGGGATTCTACAGTTATTTTTGGAAGTGCTCCACTTCTACAACAAAATATTTCTTACAATACTTCATGCGATCCAGTAACAATTAATTTTTCAAACTCTTTTCAAACTACATTAACAGATACCCATAAATGGACAATAGATTCACTTTTTGGGGGAATACTTTTTCCTATATTTACTAGTAATGCTGCCAACCCACCATCCGTTTTACTGTCAAATATTGGAACGTATATACTAACCGCTATTGTTACGAATTTATGTTCATCAGATACAATTCAAGATACATTAAAAATTTTAGGGCCTACAACCTTTAATCCTACACTTGGACCAATTCCTGGATGTGCTCCTGACTCTATAAAAATTCTAAACGCTGGAGCAATAAATGCAACAGGACTTTCATGGACGAGCACAACACTTTCTGGTGGAGTCATTTCGCCTTCCTTAACAAATATAACCTTGCCAACATTTCAAATTAATGGAGCGGGAAGTTATTCAATCAACGGAAGTGTTACAGGGTGTTGTACCCAGCCAGGTAGCGATTGTAGTTTTAATCAGATAATAAATATTGATCAATCACCAAAAATTATACAAGTACTCAATTATGGAGATAGTTGCAATACAGCTAGTATAAAATTTTCAAATAACTTTCAGATTAGTTATGCAGACTCTGTTAAATGGAGAATTGATAGTATTTCTTCTGGAAGTCCTAATTTAATTTATTCTTCTTCACTTTTATTTCCTCCTGATTACATCGTGAATACTGCGGGAACTTATATTATATCACTTACTGCGTTTAATGATTGTTCTTTACCAAATGGCATTTTACTAATTGACACCTTTACAGTATTGCCTCCAACTATTATTGCACCTCTATTTACTTTACCAACAAAACTATGCGCTCCTAATTCGATAATAGTTGCTAATGCGAATGCTCAAAATGCAACATCCTTAAGTTGGGCTTCCTCAACATTAAGTGGGGGAACAATTACACCTTCTAATTCGATAGCGTTAACTCCTACATTTCAGATAAATTCGGCAGGTAGTTATGAAATTAAAACAGTTGCTACGGGTTGCTGTAATTCTCCACAAAGTATTTGTTTATTGAGAGATACTTTTAACTTTAAACAATCACCCATATTAAATCAAATTTTATCCATTGATGATAGATGTGATTCCGTTGCAAATTTTCAGGTTACATATTCCAATTACTTTAATTTCCAATCGCAAATTGGTGACCTTGGATATTTATGGAAAGTTGTTGATCAGAATACTGGAACTATAATTTACACTTCCTCCTCCTCCACATTACCGATAGTACCTATAACATCATTTGGATCTTATTTCATTTACGCAATAGCATGGAATGATTGTGACTCTATTGTTTTAAAAGACACTTTTAATCTTTCCGCTCCTGCTTCATTAAATATTCCATCCGACACAATTGTTTGTAAAAACTCTTCAAACATAACACTTGTAGCAAGTCCTTTGGGAGGTATTTGGACAATGCAAAATGATACAATTATTGGAGGAATATTTATACCATCGATGGTGTCAAATTCCTATAATTATATTTTATATACCGTTGGAACTAACGAATGTCAATTAAAAGACTCCATTCAAATAATTGTTTCAGGAGCAGAAGTAACTGCGGGTCCAAATCTTTTTTATTGTGATAATCAAGGTTTAGATACCTTAATAGGAATCCCAGGGAATCTAACAGGGATTTGGAGTGGCATTGGAATCATAGATTCTATAATTGGAATTATTGAACCTGATAGTATTTCACTATCTCCATCTCAAGTGATTTATACAGTAACAGATTCAATTTGTGTAACAAAGGATACCCTTGATATTACGGTTTATAATTCACCATCAGTACAACCTTTAATACCTGACACCGCATGCATTGGCGACATCATAAAATTTATTAATCCATCATCTAGCTTTAATGCTACATGGACTTTTGGAGATGGGTCATTACCTGTAACAGGAGATACAATAAATAAATCATACACAGCAACAGGAAATTATACCATTAATATATCTCTTACAACTGTTCAAAACTGTAACCGAATATTTTCACATAACATCTATGTTACAGAACCGCCAATTGCCAACTTTACATTAATGGCTGATTCAATTTGCAACGGAGATAGTGTACTTCTTTTGAACACTAATCAAGATAGCGTATTTACCAAGTATTATTGGACATATGGTACACTTCCAAAAGATACTGTATACAATTCAGGATATTTAGTTTGGAATCAAATGGCGGATAGTATTATTGGTGTGCAAATCATATTAGAAGCTGAAAATAGATGTGGAATAAGACAAAAAGCAGATACATTTTTTGTGAAACCATTTCCGAAAGCATTATTTAATGTAAATCAAAACACGGGATGCTCTCCTGACACAATAAGCATTAGCAATGTAAGTGTTGGAAACCCACAAAATTATTCATGGTATTTAGATAATGTACTTATCTCAACCGACTCGTCTATATCATCTTTAATTTTAACAGCTGATAGTATTGATCAACATTACTCATTAACATTAATTGTAACAAATGATTGTTTCATTGATACATTAACCAGAGATATTGTTGTTGGACCACCAAAGCCAGTACCATTCTTTAACATAACACAACAATACGGTTGTATTCCTCTTACTGTTACTCTCGTAAGTTCAGTACAAGCAAACAGTATTATTAGCTGGAATTTTGGAGATGGGAATATTGGAATGGGTGATTCTGTTATTCATACCTTTACTAATCCTGGTTCATTTGAAATAACGCAATATGCTACAGGTTGTGGAGTAGATTCCATAAAACAAAAAGCTATAGCGTATAATGCTCCAACAGTTTCTTTCGATGTTAATGCAACAAATTGTGTTAACTCTCCAGTACAATTTATAAATACTTCTCCAGGTATAAATGCTGGTGTCTGGGATTATGGAGATGGTAGTACAAAAGATTCTACCACATTAAATCCATCTCATCAATATCTAATTCCAGGAATTTACAATGTAACACTTACAGGTTATGGCGTTCCTTCGGCACCTGGAATTTCTTGCATTAATTCGTACAGCTTTCCAATTGCAGTTGTTGAGAAGCCTGAAGCAATAATTAACATAACAGATAATGCAGATTGTTTTCCATTTATTTTAAATTTAAAAACCATTAACTTATCGCAAAATGCAAATCGCTATGATTGGTACTTTGGAAATGGTGATACAATACGTGGTAACTTAATTAATAATTATTCATATAATCAATCAGGAATTTTCCCACTAACATTAATTGCTTACGATAATAACAATTGTTCTGATACTGCACATTTTAATTATATCAATGTATATCCTGAAAAAAAACCAAAAGCCATTTTCGAACCAATTCCTCGTGAACAGAATATATTAAATCCAGTAATAAACGTCCGTAATAATAGTACCGATGCAATTTATTATTCGTGGGATTTTGGCAATAATTTTCAATCAAATTTATTTGAACCTAATTGCATTTATAACTCAACTGGTGAATTTCCAATTTCACTTTCTGTTGAAAATAATTTTGGTTGTAGAGATTCGATTACACAGTTTATTATTATTCGTCCGACACTTTCGATGTATATTCCAAATGCATTTACACCTGACGGAAGAAATCCAGTATTTAAACCAAAATTTACTTCTATAGATATTCAATCCTATATATTTCGAATTTATGATAGATGGGGAAATAAAGTTTTTGAAACCACTAATCCAGATATTGGTTGGGATGGAACACAAAAAGGTAAACTAGCTGACCAAGGAATATATGTTTACATAATAAAAGCAAAAAGAACTCCTTTTGATAATGCTGATCCTCAAAATTTAAAGTATGAAGGGCGATTTACTTTATTAAGGTAAATAAAATCAATAATATTGTATAGAAATATTAAAAGAAAACCCGCTAAATAGCGGGTTTTCTTTTAATAAATAGATTTATTTTATCCAATAGCTTGTTTTAAATCTGCAATAAGATCATTGATATCTTCGATACCAACACTTAACCTAATTAACGTATCAGTCACTCCTGCTTTTTCACGTTCTTCTTTTGGAATTGAAGCGTGCGTCATTGTTGCGGGATGGTTTAAAAGTGATTCAACACCACCTAAAGATTCTGCAAGAGAGAACACTTTTACTTTCGATGCCATTGCAAAAGTTTCTTCCACTGTAGCATTTTTCAAAGTAAAGGAAATCATTCCACCAAAATCACGCATCTGAGCTTTAGCGATATCATGATTTGGATGATCGGGAAATCCTGGCCAATAAATTTTATCAACCTTAGGATGAGATTTCAAGTATTCAGCTATTGCTTTACCATTCTGGCAATGGCGATCCATTCGAACATGTAATGTTTTTATTCCACGTAATACAAGGAAACTATCCATTGGTCCTGGAGTTGCTCCGCAAGAGTTATGAATAAATGCAAGCTTTTCGTGATAGTCTTTATTGTTGGTAACTGTAGCGCCCATTATAACATCACTATGACCACCTAAATATTTTGTTACCGAATGCATTACTATATCAGCGCCAAGGTCTAAGGGGTTTTGAAGAAATGGTGAAGCGAAAGTATTATCCACTACAAAAATTAAATTGTTTTCCTTTGAAATTTTAGCGCATGCTTTGATATCGATAATTTGCATGGTTGGGTTTGTTGGAGTTTCCACCCATAGCATTTTTGTATTTGCATTAATAAAGTTGCTAATATTTTTTGCATCATACATATTGACGAAATGAAATTTGATCCCAAAAGGTTCAAAAATTTTCGTAAACATTCGGTAACTACCGCCATACAGATCATTGGTAGCAATTACTTCATCACCAGGGCGAAGCATCTTTATGATAGCGTCACTCGCTCCTTGACCACTACTAAAACATAATCCAAACTCTGCATTTTCAAGTGCTGCAATACAATTTTCAAGTGCTGATCTAGTTGGGTTTTTCCCACGAGCGTAGGCATAGCCCTTATGTTTGCCTGGATATTCTTGTACGTAGGTAGAAGTTTGATAAATGGGAGTCATAATAGCTCCCGTAGTAGGATCAGGTTCCTGACCAGCATGAATTGCCTTAGTGGCGAAATGTGAAGTATCCTTGTTCATAGTTGTAATTTGAAGCTACAAAGGTACTTAAAAGCGTTTTAAGACAATTACAAACACCTACAATTTATTAATAAACCTGTATTTAAAGAAGAATTAGTAAAATTATTGTCAGTCGGAATCTGCAGTACTTGAGGTAATAATTATGACTATTTCAAAATACTATCTTACATTTAATAATTACATTAGTTTAGTCTGCATCTCCTGTATTCTTCATTTTCATAAGTAAAGTATATGCTCCATTGATTACAAAGGTTTTGTTTCTCATTCCAGTGCTGTCGGCTAAAATAATTTGAGTCAAACCGTTTTCTGAATTTGAAGTTGTAACTTCGTGCATCTGATATTTTTTGTTTTCGGTTTCGGTGAAAACAAATTGCTTCCCTTCAAAGCGAACGATTGCGTCGGTTGAAATTACCAATGCATTGTGGCTTTGCACCTCTATTTCTGCATTCATAAACATTCCTGGGATTAGTGACTTGTCGTATTGCTCAAAGTGGCAATGCACTTCTATACTGCGATCTTGTGTTAAATCTTTTCCAATTAAAATTATTTCACAAGGATATTTTTTTGAAGTGTTGTTGTTATTGAATGCCACTAGTTTTTGTCCGATGAAAAGTTTGTCAATGTCTTTTTCAAAAATGTTGAGTGCAAGATGTATATCGGTTGGATTCACTAATTCAAAAAGGATGTCGGATGGATTGGCGTATTTGCCAATGTTCATGTTCACATGAGAAACATAGCCATCAATGGGAGAATTAATGTTGATACTCCTTGACAAATTATTTTCTGTCAGTGTTTCGGGATTGACACCGATGAGTTTTAGTTTTTCGCTGAATGATTTCACTAAAACTTTTTGCGTGGTGAATTCAACTTTGGCTTGCTGAAAAACTTTGTCGCTTGCTGCTTTGCTTTTGTTGAGTTCTTCTTGTCGATTAAATTCTTCTTCTGCAAAAATCAATTTTGCTTTTGCTGTTAGATACTCTTGTTGGAGAGTGATGTATTGTTGGTCTTCCATTACAGCCAGTACTTCGCCTTTGCTGATGTGCATCCCTGCTAATAGTTTTGTTGACTTTAAATATCCTCCAAGTGGAACGCTGATAGAAACCATGTTTTGAGGTGGTACATCAATACTTCCGTTTACTTTTAGCAAGGAGGAAATGCTGCGTTGTTCAATTTTCCCAGTTTCAATTTTTGAATTTTTGAGTTGTGCCTCAGTGAGCTCTACTGATTTTTCTGCTGTTGGTTGTTCGGTTTTCTCGTTTAACTTTTTGTTATTACAGGAAGCCAGTATTGCAGTTAAAAATGCTATGATGATATATTTTTTCATTGTCGTAATTTATTTAGAAGTTAAGAAATTGAGTTGAATGATTGTAAAATTTAAATCCTTTACTTCATCAACATAATTGCTTTGAATTGAAATCGTATTGTTGATTAGCATTGTCCATTCCAAATAATTGATGTCTCCATTTGCAAATTGTTGGTTGGCGGTTGTAGTAATAGTGTTAGCGTTTAGCAAGGCTGTGCCTTCGAAATATTTAACAGTCCGTAATATAGTCTGATAATTCTTAAACGCTACTTCATATTCTGTTTTCATTGTTTGCAAAGCGAGGAGATAATTGTTAGCCGAAATCAACTCCTCTATTTTTGAAGAATTTATTTTTCCTTTTTGTGAACCAAAAAATAAAGGCACTCCAATTCCGAAATGTATTGAATTGAAACGATAATCTTTTGAATACACTTCATTATCTGATCCTGTACCTTGAATGCTTTGATTGTAGTAACCAAAAATTAATTCGGGAAATAGTTTTGATTTTTGCAACTGTGTATTCATTAATGAAATTTGTTTTTGCTGCTGCAAAACTTTTAGATGAGGATGGTTGCTAATTAAAGAAGTGTCAAGTGTTGCAGTGAAAATCATTTTAGGATCTTCTGCTAGGGGTGTATAAACGGTTGGAGTATTTAATAAAAGTTGAAATTGCATTTGCATGATTTCAATATCGTTCTTAAGTTGGTTTAGTTGAATTGCGATTTGTCCCCGTTGTGTTTCGGCTGTTGTTTTTTCCAACACATTGGATTCACCTTTTGCGAAACGCAAGTTTGCTTTTTCTAAAAACAAAGCATACACACTGTCATTCTGCAATAATATTTTTTTCTTCTCACCTAAATAAATCAGCAAGTAAAAAATCTCTCTGATTTGCTTTTTCAACTCTGCTTCTTTTACCTCAATGTTTAACACACTACTTTTGTAAGTTTCGTTTTGTAGTGATTTTTGTTTCGCATAAACAGTAGGAAAATTGATGGATTGAGAAATTCCAAACTTAGTGTCTTTGTAAAAGGAATTAATTTGTCCGTATTCCCCTGTGAGATTTGTTTGAGGAATGTCAATAGCAGCTGATTTTAGTTTCTTTTGATATTCAGTGTTTAGGATTTCATTCTTAATAGTCAAATTATTTTTCCAAGCAGTGTCAATTGCGCTTTGCAAATCGATTGGTGCTTGAGCTTTTGAATTATGAAAAGAAAAAACTGTAAGCACTATAATTGTTGTAATGATTGTTGTGATTCCGCTTGCTGATTTTTTCCTTCCAATTTTCTCAAAAACAATGTAGAGGATTGGCAAAACAAAAAGTGTGAGAAATGTCGCAAGCAATAGTCCACCGATTACAACGGTCGCTAATGGTCGTTGCACTTCAGCACCAGCTCCATTACTTAATGCCATTGGCAAAAACCCTAACGAGGCAACAAACGCAGTCATAAGCACCGGTCGCAAACGGTGTTTCGCACCTAGTAAAACAATTTGCTTTGTGTCGATTTCTCCTTCGGCTTTTATTCGGTTGAACTCTGCCAACAAAACGATTCCGTTTAATACGGCAACTCCAAACAATGCAATGAAACCAACTCCTGCACTGATGCTGAAGGGCATTCCTCGAAGTGCTAAAAATAAAATTCCACCAATGGCAGAAAGTGGAATTGCAGAATAAATAAGTAACCCTTGTTTAATAGAACCAAAAGCGAAAAATAGGAAAAGAAAAATCAACATCAGCGAAAGCGGCACTGCAATTGACAATCTTTTTTTCGCTGCAATTAGATTTTCAAATGCTCCACCATAAGTAACATAGTAACCTGTTGGTAAATGTAAATCGGTTTTAATTTTTTTTTCCAAATCGGATACGATGCTTTGCACATCTCTACCTTTCACATTAAACCCAACTATAATTCTACGCTTAGCATCTTCTCTTTGTATCTGACTTACGCTTTCTTTAATAGAAATATCGGCTACTTGATAAAGAGGAATTTGATTCCCATTTGGAGATGGGATCAATAGATTTTGAACATCTTCTAAATTTTGCCTTTGCTCTCCTGCAAGACGAACAACCAAATCAAAACGCTTTTCATCTTCATAAACCAAACCGCTGCTTTGCCCTGCAAATGCGGTGTTCACTACTTTGTTGATATCCTGAATGTTCAAACCATATTGTGCAATCATATTTCGTTTGTAAGTGATAATTAGTTGCGGCAAACCGTCTATCGGTTCTATATAAATATTTTCTGCACCATTTATTTTACTTGCAACATCCCCCAACAACTTTGAATATTTCGAAAGTGTATCTAAATTTTCTCCGAAGATTTTACAAACAACATCTTGCTTTGCACCTGTCATCAATTCATTGAAACGCAT
>JANPGA010000109.1:0-2617 GCA_031423735.1 Bacteroidota bacterium
TAGAAATTTAAATGCAGGAATGTATTTCATTTCATTAGTGGCGAAAGGAATTACCCAAACCGGTAAGCTTACCATTAAGAAATAATAAACACTTTTTTAAAATCCCTCGATTAATAAATATTGATCGAGGGATTTTTTATTTAAAAAATTTCTAATCTTTTTCACCTTCAATATATGTCATTGGAACCGTTAATTTCAGTCCTCCCATTTCAAACGCATATTCATTCAATTTCTTTTCAAGTAATAAAAATATTTTTTCGAATTCACTTTCAGAAACTAATTCTTTCCATGAGCCAAGCCATCCCACCTTTACAAAGTAATGATTTAAGAACGCTGAACCATCTAAAAAATTCATAACGAACGACTCTTCAAAATTTCGTACAATCCTAAATCCACTATTGGTGAACATTTTTGAAATACTTTCAACACTTCCTCGATGGTTTTGATGTTCAATTAAAGATTGCAATGTATCGAACTTACCTAATTCAAAAAGTACCGATTCAAATATTTTATAAAACTCCCTCCAATGGCCATTTAAATTTGTAGTTAAAACTAGTTTACCTTTTGACTTAAGAACCCGATTACATTCATCAAAAACAATCTTGGGATCATCGAAATTATTTATTCCTAAATTCGAAACGATAAGATCAATAGTATTTGCATCGAAAGGTAATGTCTCCGCTGAACTTTCAATTATTTCAACGTTCGAATAATTGTAGTTTATTATTTTTTGTTTAGCTCGTATGTTAGCATTTTTCCATGGATCAATACCAAAAAGTTTACATGAACTACCTAATCGACCAGCTAGTTCAAATAATGGAAAACCTGCTCCTGATCCAATATCAAGAACAGTTAAATTAGGTTTAAGTTCTAAATGTTTTAGTAATAATAATCCAAATGATGCACTCCATAATGGAAGTTCATCAAATGTATTTATGAATTCTATTGAATCTTCAAATTTGTAGTTTAAATAATTTTGCATAATCTAAAATCATAATTATTTTATAAATTTTGGAAACCTTCTAAATTTCGTTTTTTGCTCATATGCATAGGCAATTTCCAATAAAACGGGTTCACTCCAAGCTCTACCAAAAAATGAAATTCCAATAGGAAGTTCATCAATAAATCCCATAGGAACTGTGATATTTGGATAACCAGCTTGAGCAGCAAAAGAAGAAGTTCCAATTTGAAAGCTATCCCCATTAACTAAGTCGGTTTGCCAACCAGGTCCGCCAGTAGGAGCAATAATAGCATCTAAATGAAATTCATTCATCACTTTGTCGATTCCTTCATCACGGCTTCCTATGTTCATTTTAGATAAAGCATTTTTATATTCATTAGACGATAAATCACCTTTAGAATTTGCTAACTCTAAAAGTTGTTGATTATAATATTTCAATTCAATAGAATCTCTTTTGTTAAAAGCAATTAGGTCATCAATATTTTTAATAGTCGAATTTGGGCCAAGCGACTTAAAATACTTATTTAACCCATCTTTAAATTCATAAAGCATCACTTGAAAGGAATATTCACCGATAGAATCGGAACTGATTTTATCTAATTCAACAACTTCAGCCCCTAGTTTTTTAATATCCGAAACAGCTTTATTGAAAAGTGAATCAACTTTATAATTAATACCGTTCGCTCCTTTAAACAAACCAATCCTTTTTCCTTTTAATCCATCAGCAGTTAAAAACTTTGTATAATCCTGAAAATACTTTCCTTTACTTGAAATTGATTTTTCATCTGATGAATCAACGCCAACCATTGCTCCAAGTGTGATAGCAACATCTCGTACAGTTCTTGCCATTGGGCCTGGTGTGTCTTGAGTAAAAGAAATAGGTATAATTCCTGATCGACTAATTAAACCCACAGTAGGCTTGATTCCAACAATCCCATTTGCTTGTGATGGACAAACTATCGAACCATCTGTTTCAGTTCCTATCGCAATCATTGTTAAGTTTGCGGCTACAGCTACGGCAGAACCAGAACTGGATCCACATGGATTACGGGTTAATACATACGGATTTTTTGTTTGACCACCTACTCCACTCCATCCACTTGAAGAAAGTTGCCCTCGAAAATTTGCCCATTCACTTAAATTTGCTTTCCCTATAATGATTGCTCCAGCAGCTTTTAATTGAGTTACTAGATAACTATCCTTTAATGGAAATGACTTTGAAAGAGCACGTGAACCTGCTGTAGTCGCCATCCCATCATGAGTATCGATATTATCTTTTAAAATTACAGGAATACCAAACAATGTTCCACGAATTTTACCATTTTTATATTCTTGATCTAACTCAGTAGCGAATTTTAATGCATCGGGATTAATGCAAATTATTGAATTTAATATTGGACCACTCTTGTCAATTTCTGCAATCCTATTTAAATAAGCTTGAATTACTTCCCTAATTGTAAAATCGCCATTTTTATAACCTTGTTGAATTTGGTTGATATTAAACTCTGAAAACTCAAATTCCTTTAAATTATTTGATTTAGCAAATACTGGGTTGCCTTGTCCTATGCATTGAATAGCTATTCCAATGGAAAATGCACAATAAAAAACAAGTAGCTTTAAAATAGATATGTTGGTTTTCATTTTTTACAATTTATA
>JANPGA010000110.1:0-3215 GCA_031423735.1 Bacteroidota bacterium
AAACTAGTTCTGTGCATAATTCATATTGTTGTAACAAGTTAACACTAATTTTTCATTGAAGTTATTTGAAAGTAATTTTCTTGTGTGTTTTCCAAAGTTATATTAAAAGTACTTAGTTCCAAACTAAGGACAGCATGAGGAAGCTTGTTTCGTTAAAAAATTTAAAAGTGCGGGATTAGCTTCGCTGATCCCGTAGTGGGGGGATGCAAAGGAAAACAAAACCGCTTGAGCCGTGCTCTTCGTCGGTTTTTCCTTTTTTTACTTTCACAAGCAAGCTTGTTTCGTTAAAAAATTTAAAAGTGCGGGATTAGCTTCGCTGATCCCGTTTGGGGTGATGCAAAGGAAAACAGAACCGGCGGGCTAAGCCCGTGTCGTTTTTTATTTTTGAGCTTATGCAAGCAAACTTGCAACGCTAAAAAATAAAAACCGGCAATCTGAAAAAGATTGCCGGTTCTGTTTTCCTTTGCGGAGAGGGCGGGATTCGAACCCGCGGTACCCTTGCGAGTACACATGCTTTCCAAGCATGCTCGTTCGGCCACTCTGACACCTCTCCGTTTTTATTTTGGAGGTGCAAATTTAACGAAAAATCACTCGTCTAATGCCAATTCTCCACATATCGGTGTTTGAAATTGCTTTTTTATCTCCTTTAATGTTAATTTTCTCCCAAATAACATCATCAATTTCGTTAATGCCGACTCAGTTGTAAGATCAACGCCACTCACAACTCCAATTTTCTTTAATTGAAAACTTGTTTCGTATTTTCCTTGCTCTACTCTTCCTCCACTACATTGAGAAACATTTATAATCACTAATCCATTTTTTATTGCTTTATCCATTGCATCAATAAACCACTTCTCCGTTGGTGCATTTCCGCTACCATATGTTTCTATAACAACAGCTTTCAACTTTGGCAGACTCAAAAAATACTGCAACCACTCATCAGTAATTCCAGGAAAAATTCTTAATAATCCAATGTGTGGTTCTAATTGATGATGAACTTTTAATTTTTTTCTGGAAGGCTTTGCTATCGCTGAATAATTGTATTGAATATCAACACCCGCTTCAGCAAGTGCTGGATAATTTAACGATTGATAGGCATCAAATTTTGAAGAGGTAAACTTCTCTGTTCTATTCCCTCTAAATAATTGATTGTTAAAATAAATACAAACTTCTGGAATAAGGACATCGCCTGCCGCCAACTCGATCGACGTTATTAAGTTTCTTTTTGCATCAGTACGAATAGCACCCATTGGTAATTGAGAACCAGTAAAAATAATTGGCTTATTTAAATTCTCTAACATAAAACTTAATGCAGATGCCGAATATGCCATTGTATCTGTACCATGCAAAATTACAAATCCATCAAACTTATCATAATACTTTTCGAGAATAGTAGCAAGTTCTGTCCAATGCTCGGGAGTGATATTTGAACTATCGATTAATTTTCCAAAACTATGATGATGGAGCTTACATTTCAACCTACTTAACTCAGGAACTTGATCAATAATTTTTTCAAAATTAAATGGTCGTAACGCACCAGAAGCATCATGTTGCATTCCAATAGTTCCTCCCGTATAAATGAGCATAATTTTTTTCATAATCCAAATAATTTTTTTGCATTCGCTGAAGTTATTGTTCCAACTTCTTCAATCGAAATATTTTTTAATGAAGCCAATTTTTCTGCAATGATTCGTAAGTAAGATGGTTCGTTACGTTTGCCTCGATATGGTGCAGGTGCTAAATAAGGTCCATCTGTTTCTAACACTAAATATTCCATAGAAATTTCATTCACTACCTTATCAAGACCCGAATTTTTGAAAGTGAGTACTCCTCCTATTCCCAAATAAAATCCCAAATCAATAACTCGTTTTGCTTGTTCAGTATCCCCACTGTAACAGTGAAAAACACCTTTTAGACCAGTTAATTTTAGATCTTTAATGATAGTAATTACTTCTTCTGTGGCATTTCGGGTATGTAATGCGACAGGCAATTTTAATTCATGCGCAAGTAACAATTGAAAACGAAGTGCCTCTTCTTGTTCTTTAATGAAATCAAGTTCCCAATATTTATCCATGCCAATTTCACCAATTGCATAATAATTACCGCTTCTTAAAAGTGCTTCAATTTTATTTAATTCAATTTTATAATCCCTTTTTACATAGCAAGGATGCAAACCCATCATAGGAATGCAAATAGAGGGATAATCAAGAGCCAATTTATGTAATCCATCAAATGAAGTATGGTCAATATTAGGGAGTAAAAATTGTTTTACTCCGCTATTTATGGCTTGTTCAATCAATGCTGATTGATCTTCATTAAACTCATCTGCATATAGATGGATATGGGTGTCAATTAATTCTATCATAAAGTGCGAAGTTAACCGATCTATCTCAAATTGAAGAAATTTACCCCCTTTCAAATACTACTTTTGAATTGAAATCAAAGGTTTATCTTTGCCAAGTGCCTAAGTTTCTAATCATTCGTTTAAGTTCTATTGGAGATATTGTTCTCACAACGCCGGTTATTCGTTGCCTAAAGAAACAAGTACCTAATGCAGAAGTGCATTTTCTAACTAGAAACGCCTTTAAAAATGTATTGGAACATAATCCCTATATCGATAAATTATGGACCACTGACGGCACTCTTAATGATGTAATTCCTCAATTAAAAAAAGAAGGATTTACAGAAATTATAGACCTTCATCATAACTTACGTACTTACAAAATCAAAAAAGCTTTAGGTATTCCTTCTACAGCTTTTCCTAAATTAAATATTGAAAAATGGCTATTGGTAAACCTTAAAATTAATCGATTTCCATCACTCCATATCGTAGACCGTTACCTTTCAACTTTAAAACATTTATCTGTAATAAACGATAACAATGGTCTTGATTATTTTATTACTGATAGAGAAAAGGTACCATTGACCGCTTTGCCAGAATCGCATAGAAATGGTTTTATTGCTGTTGTGATTGGTGCGAAACATGCTACCAAACAAATGCCAACATCCAAAATAGTTGCAACTTTAAAAATGTTAAAGGAACCA
The DNA here is from genome assembly GCA_031423735.1 of Bacteroidota bacterium. GTDB lineage: Bacteria > Bacteroidota > Bacteroidia > AKYH767-A > OLB10 > JANXSD01. Next base: position 3,046 of record JANPGA010000110.1, read on the forward strand.
ATAATTCTTTTAGGTGGACCTGAAGACAGGGAGCGTGGAGAATTAATTTCTACATCAATAGGCTCTTCTATTTTTAATGCTTGTGGCCTTTTTAAATTGAATGAATCAGCAAGTTTAATTCAACAATCGAAACTCGTGATTACTCATGATACGGGTCTAATGCATATTGC
>JANPGA010000111.1:0-2258 GCA_031423735.1 Bacteroidota bacterium
TTTAAAGGCAAACACGCTGCTTCGCGGTGTGGTTCAATGGTTTTTTATCTTTCATTGTGATTATTTTTTTGATCCCAATTCATGTTTACACTTTTATTAAATTGGTTATTGAGAATTACGCTTTCCGATTCTACATTGTCATGTAATGAAATTCCAACAACATGAAAATTATCGAGGTTATTATCTATAATTTCTACCGCCTTACTTCTAATGTATGCAATGTTTATATCGGTAGAACCTCCTAAAAACTTATTAGTTAAAATCTTTGTCTCATAATTATGGAAAATTTGAATTTGATTTTTATAGTCAACAAAATCGTTCGAGTATAATCGTGTTGTCGAGTTAATAGTAGGAAATGGTGGATACCCTCCAATATTTATGGTATAATTTCCGTCGGGGTCTGTTTTATATTTTCGTCTACCACTTGCATAAATTGCGGTTGGATTTATTGCTGCATTTGAATTCGTAAAGTAGCATTCTTGCACATCCAAATTTGTACGAATTAATTTAATAGCATTAAATGCATCATAAAACAAACAAGTATAATCTGATCCCTTAAAACGGCTTCCATTTAATTCAAACGATCCTGCATCAACAGCAAAAATATGGAAAAGAGATTTTGTGTATGTTACTCCATCATAAACAACTGGTTCTTTTAAGTTTCTATCACAAGTAAATTTTGCACTTTGTATTAAGGTGTTTGATGTGGAAAAATTACCACCATGTAAATATGACTAAAAGTAAATTTAATTTAAACATAATACCGAAAAAATGAATTTTTTTTTGATTTAATTACATCTTGCTAATGCGTGAAGCGTTTTTTAAAAACTACTTTAATGAATACATTAATCATTATTTGCAGATAGATGTTTTAGTTTTATTCGAAAAAAATATTAGAAATCTATTTCAATATAATTTTAATTAGAACCATCAAAATATTACTATTCTCATATTATTCTAAAGCAAACTTTCTCTATATAATCCTTTTTTTTATCTTTCAAAGCAATAATGGGAATTAATTTTTTCAACTCAGATTTTGTTGAAAACTGGTAGCAATTGTTAAAAATTAACCCTTGGGTTTGAAGTTATCTTTAACGTGATTTGTATCTGGCAAGGCAGCAAGCCGATCAAATCGCAAAACGCTGGTTTTCATAATAATCGAAAATCCTACGTGTACAGTGAACAGCAACATATTCGCATTGCTTGATTGTTCGTCGATTATTGCCAAACAAAATTGAAGAGTACCTAACCTAACCTACCCTTTTAACCCAGTAATTAACCTAACGCCACATGAATGTAATAAAGAGAGACGGGAAAAACGAGACCGTGAAATTTGACAAGATCACCGCTCGCATCCAGAAACTATGTTATGGTCTTTCGCCAGAACATGTTAGTCCTGCTTTAGTTGCACAAAAGGTGATCGAAGGTGTTTATGATGGCGTAACTACCACAGAACTAGATAACCTAGCTGCGGAAACTGCTGCATCATTAACTACTCGTCATCCTGATTTTGCGCAATTAGCATCCCGAATCGCTATTTCCAATCTTCATAAGAACACGAAAAAGTTGTTTTCTGACACTATGCGTGATCTTTATTACTTTATTGATCCTAAAACAAATAAGAAAGCGTCTTTAATTGCAGATGATGTAATGGCTGTTATTGAAGAACATAGTGATCTTTTAGACTCTACTATTATATATGATCGCGATTTCGGTTATGATTTCTTTGGATTCAAAACATTAGAGAAGTCGTATCTATTGAAAATCAACGGTAAGGTAGTTGAACGTCCGCAGCATATGTTGATGAGAGTATCTGTTGGTATTCATAAAGCAGATATTGATTCAGTTATTGAAACTTATAACTACATGAGTGAGCGTTGGTTCACACATGCTACTCCTACATTATTCAATGCAGGAACTCCAAAGCCTCAACTAAGTTCTTGTTTTTTACTTCAGATGCAAGAAGATAGTATTGATGGAATTTATAATACGTTAAAACAATGTGCTGAAATTTCACAATCGGCTGGTGGTATCGGGTTGAGTATTCATAATATTCGCGCAACGGGTTCTTATATCCGCGGAACGAATGGTACAAGCAATGGTATTGTTCCGATGTTACGCGTATTTAATGATACTGCACGTTATGTTGATCAAGGTGGTGGAAAGCGTAAAGGTTCATTTGCAATTTACATTGAGCCATGGCATGCTGATATTTTTGATTTTCTTGATTTGAAAAAGAATCATGGTAAAGAAGAAAA
>JANPGA010000112.1:0-5801 GCA_031423735.1 Bacteroidota bacterium
CATTAGACCAGCGCATAAAGGATGTTTTATCGGTTGTATATTTGTATTTTCTAAAATAAAAAAAACCTTCTTTTGATTGCATATTCTTGATTGTCCAATAGGCTACATTTTTTGCTAATGTTAATTTTTTATTTCTTGAAAGCGTTAAAAGTGATTGAGCTGCTGCTGTACAATCTATTGGAAACGATTTTTTATTGTAAAATTTAGGTTGTCCGTTTTCATTAAAAAAGTTATTTTGATAATAGAAAATTCCTTTTTCAAGATTTGAATTATATGAATAATCATTACATAATAATTGGTAATCGGAGAGGCAATCTAGAATATATCCTGAATGATAATTATCGATCCATTTCCCTGCATTACTTTGTGAATAGATCCAAGACCCATCAATGCCTTGGAATTTCATTACATACTCAATTGCTTTTTTAGCAGTTGATTTCAATGCTTCATTTTTTGAAATTGAATATCCTTGTGCTAATAATCGAGCACCTTTCATACTGGCATTAAAAACTTTTTCATAGTCGAATGGAGAATAAGAAAAACAGAATGTTCCATCTAATTCAACTGAACGATTTAAATCCTTTAATATAAACTCACAAGAACTTAAAATTATATTTCTAATCCGTTTATCTTGAGTTTTAACAAATGCTTTAAACAATCCATTTGTGATTATTCCGGTTGCTACTACTGTGGGTTGATATGCTGGAATAGTTGCATACCTTGATTCCCATGGGAAATCATAACCCCAACAAGCCCCATTAAAACCTTTAGGAATTAAATTTTCAAGTTGAGTTACTAGATTATTTATTTTAATAATAACATCATTTCTATTGTTGTCATTAATTAAATTCGAATAGCCATGAATACAAAGACCTAAAGTTACAGGATTAATGCTTTTTTTTATACCTAATAGGGGTCTAATATTTAATGGAAATCTTTTTATAAACTGTTGCCCTAAAAATTTTAGTTTTTTGTTTGATTTAACATATGGCAAGTTGAAGATTGGAGAGGTTAAGCCATCATAAGGGTCAAATCCTTGATAGTTTTCTTTTTCAATATAACGAAGCAATTTATTGCATGCTTCTGAAATAAAAATGTCGTTATCCTGCACCATTTCCGATGCTTATTGTTTTTCCACCAGCCGAAATCGATTCTAATACTTTAATTGTTGATAATGTGGAATTATAAATTTCTTCAAATGGAATGGGTGCATTTGTGCCATTTTTTATAGCGTCTATGAATGCATCTAATTCCCCACTATGACCTTTATCTTGAGAAGAACTTTTTATTACACTTTTAGTTTTTTCAAAAATTGTTAATAATTTAAAATCATCCATTTGATAAACTGAGCCCGAATTAAAAACTTCTAAATATTCTTTTGCTAATTCTTTATTCCCATTTGAAAAATAGGAAATATTTGCTATGCTACCATTTTGAAATTTGAGCTGAATATTTGAAGTGTCATCAGTGTTTCCTGCTGTATTCATGGAGGTTGCTGATACAGTTGTTATAGGTGATCCAGTTAAAAATCGACATAAGTCTATAAAATGACAAACTTCTCCAATAATTCTCCCTCCTCCAATTTCTAAATCTTGTGTCCAATGATCGAGGGACACCATTCCAGCATTTATTCTATAATTTATTGCAATTGGAAAGTTTTCGTTTAATGAGTTTTTAATTTTCATAACTAAGGGTGCAAACCTTCTATTAAAACCTACCATTAAAATTTTTGTAGAATTTGTTCTAGCATTTTTAATTTCTTCTAGTTCCGATTCAAGTATGCATAAGGGCTTTTCAACAAAAATATTTTTGTTATTTTGAAGTCCTTTTAGAACATATTTAAAATGGGTGTTATGGCGAGTTACAATAAACAAAGTGTTAATTTGCTTATCATTAAAAATTTCTTCTGTATTATCTGTGCAATAGTTGAATTTGTATTTATCTGCTAAGTGTTTCGCATTATTCGGACGAGCAGTACTTATTCCAATAAATTTAGCTTTTGATTTTAATTTTGGTAGAAGAATATTTTGTGCAAAAGATCCTGCTCCTATAAATGCTAATGTAGGTTCACTAGCGGTTACTTCTTGTTTATTTAAATCAATACGTTGTGATAGTTTTTTGTTTAAGTCATATTTTAAAAGTATCCCAGTAAAGTTCTCACTTTTTTCAATAATCATTTGATATGCTTTAAAGGCATTACTTAAATCAAATTCATGGGTGATGATTTTATTTAGATTTATTTTTTCGGTACTTATTAAATTAGCAAAAGCTTGCATATTTCTGTTTTCAGTCCAGCGAACATATCCAATAGGGTAATCAATTCCTTTTTCCTCATAATCGTTGTCATAGCGTCCAGGACCATATGAGCATGACATTTTTAGTTGAAGTTCTTTATTATAATAATTTTTTCTTGTGAAACCAGTAGGTACAGCACCTACGATTATAATTTTACCTTTTCTCCTTGAAATTTTCCCAGCCAATTCAATAGGGTCTGTTGAATTTGTACTCGCAGTGATAATTACTGAATCTACTCCAAAACCTCCTGTAAATTGTAAAATATATTCTTCTAAATTAGGATCATTTCGATCGATTGCTAAATCAGCTTCTAATCCTTTAGCATTATTAACTTGTTGTTTGTCTATATCAATTGCGATCACATTTATTCCAGAAGCTTTTAGTAAAAGAATTGTTAATTGACCTACTAATCCTAGTCCAATAACTGCACAATTTTCACCTAATTGTGGTTCAGCTTGTCGAATTCCTTGGAGCGCAATTGCACCTACAGTTGTAAAAGCTGCTTGACGCAAATCTGTGTTCGGTTTTAATTTTACACAAAGATTAGTAGGAATTGCAACCACTTCAGCATGTACAGCATTGGCACCACCACAAGCTACTAAATCTCCAATCTGAAAACCTTTAACATTATTTGCGATAGCAATAACTTCACCAGCACAACTATATCCTAAAGGTGATGGTGCTTCTAATTTATTAATCACCATTTTATAGGTGTTCACTATACCATTCGCTTTGGCTGCTTGAATTACTTTTTTTACTTCTTCACTTCGCGCACGAGCTTTAGCTATATAACCTAATCTAGCATCTTTTACCGTCTTCCCTTCTGTTCCTGCACTTATTAAGGAAAAGTGATTACGCACAAGAATTTGTCCTGGCATAAGCATTGGAAAAGGAACTTCCAATAACTGCATTTCACCATCTTTTAAATTCTGTGTAAGTTGATCCATTTTATTTAGTTGCTAAAATAGTATTGAAAATAGAAGTAAGATTTTTTACCATTACTTTTTCTGTGAAATTTTCTTCGTAGCGTTTGCGACTTTCTTTGCCCATCTTTAATCGTAATTCGGGATTTATTATTAATTCACTAATCTTTTGAGCCATACTTTTCGGATCTGATGAAGCTATTATAAATCCATTTAAATCATGATGAACGGATTCTATTATTGCACCTTGGTCGGTACTAATTATTGGCAATCCCGCCGCCATTGCTTCCACAATCACCCATGGATGACCTTCAGGAGCACGAGGCGGAAACACGAAGATATCAGCATTGCTTAACTCTTGCAATTTATTTTTACTTAATTCAGGTGGAGTAAAATGTATTGGTAGGTTGTTTTCAAAAATAATTTTCAAACATTTTTGTTTCGTTGCTTCATTTCTCCATCCACCAATTATTTCAACTTCATATTTTACTTGGTTTAATTGTTTAAGAATAGCAATTGCTTCAATCACATCTTCAATTCCTTTAGAAGATTGAAGATTTCCAAGATATAATATTCGAGGTATTTCGCTGTTGTTTGTTCTTGAAGGAATAGTGTAATCACCACCATTTGGAGCTACAAATATTTTATTTTCTGAATATAATCCTTTAAAAATTGGTTTAAGGTTTTCACCTAGCACTATTACTCCTTTGGTTAATTTTAAACAATTCTTTACATACCATTTGTTAAGTTTGTTCGATTTTTCAAACCAATTTCTGAAATCACTACCTCGTAGATGTAGTAGTATTTTTTTCTTGAACAACGATGCAATGATGATGAAAATGGAATCTTTTAAAAAACCAATTGTACTTTGACTTATTGGAATTAAGACTAAGTTAGGATTGTATTTTTTTATTTTAGAAATCATTAAAGTCCAGATTTCAAAATAACTTTTAAATTTCTTAATACTCCATTTGCCAATGTCATTTAAATCCGCATTAACTTTTGTGTCTACATGAATTAAGTTAAAACTATTTTTTAGTTCTGAATTTAATAGTATTTCAGTTGCAATGGATGGACCCATGTATGGGGGTGGAACCTTTCCAAGAATCATAATTGTTGGCACCTTGCTCATGCTTGAATTTGTTTATGTTTAGGTAATAAAGCAAAAGCAAATACAGGATAGATGAAATATAATAATGGTGCATACAATGTTGGAATCGTACTTACCGACCAAAGTAAAACAGATGCAACACAAGAAATCAGTAAGAATTTTTCTGGTGTTTCTAAGGAGAAATATTTTGTAAGTACTGCAAGGAGGTAAAGTACGTAGGATAAGACCCCAATTATTCCTGTTAAGAATAAAAGTCTAACATAATCTGAGTGCATTCCACCACCAATCATATTATCAGTTTCATTATAATTTGAACTAGGAACACCAATAAAATGGTTTATCATTGGCATTTGTTCCCAAATATCAAAATATTTTTCCCATCTAGTTACTCTTCCATTCAGCGCACGATGCGAATCTGTCGTGCCATCAACAACTAATAGTTCCTTTGCAATAAGTGGTTTAAGTTGTGAATCGTAGATTGCTTGCGCGAAGAAACCTCCAATAACAGAAAGTAGTAGGATAACAAATACAAATCCTTTAACATTTCTTAAATTATGTAACATTAATAATGCAAATACTACCAACGTAACTGTCCAAGTGGATACGTGTTTTATTCTAGTTAATCCATAAAAAACAAAAATGAGAGCAATTACAAAGTGATTAGCAGTTAATTTTAATTTAGATTTATTATAAAGATTGGATAAATAGTAGTAGCAAACTGATATAAAGAATAATTCAATATAAATAGCGTAGGTCATGATGTCAGCATATGCACCTCTAATTCTTGATCCACCACCACGTCCAGCTCCTATATATTCAATAGCAATTGGATTAAAAATTGATTCATAAATTAACATACCGAAAGGGAAAATACATGAAAGCAGGCAAGTAAAAATAATACCATCCAAGTCTGTTTTGGATTGAACAAACATTCTTGCATAGAAATACAAAAGTATTGGAACAGTATATTTAATTACATCTCCAAAAGCTACTACGTTTAATTTTAATGCATAAAACACTAGACAATTTCCAATAAGTAAAAATGCAAATATTTTTAGAGGTAAATCTTCTAATGCAAAATTTATTTTTGTGGCTTTAGTTGAAAAAAAACTTAAAACGATAAAAACAGGAGTTAATACTCCTACAATATAAAGTGGACTTGCTAATGCAGAAGTTTCTTTTAGTTCATAGAAATTATCAATAATTGGACGAATAAGTATAAGTATCACAAACCACTTTCGTGATAGGTGTAACGACTTATACCATTTTAACCAAATTTTAAAATTCATTTTATTTATTTACCCAATTAATTTGCTTTTAATAGGAATTAAAGCAATTTTATTTTCGGATATTGTTTTAATTAAGTGATATTTATCTGTTAATAGATTTTAGTGCATTCAAAAATCCTTTTGCAGAGATTTGTAAGTTAGCATTTGTACGTATAAATTCACTCGCGCGTTGCCCCATTTCTA
>JANPGA010000113.1:0-3045 GCA_031423735.1 Bacteroidota bacterium
CAGTAGTGACCGACTAAAAATAGTAAAAAAGTAGGAGCCCTAGGGCTCCTTTCTTTTTGTCGTAATTTTGTTTTTGCAGAAACTAATTAAGACATGGGTAAAAATACACAAATTAAATTTGTCGGTCAGCCGATTTTATCACAAATTACTTCGTTGATCGACAAATCGGATTTTATTCAACTTGTAAATTCCACGAAGTCGGACTATTATTATAAGTCCTTCCATTCATGGAATCACTTAGTAACAATGCTCTTTGGAATATTAAGCCGCTGTGATTCCATGAGTGAAATTTGTGAAGGATTGCAAGCAATGAGTGGTAAATTAAATCATTTGGGGTTAAGCAAAGCACCTTCTAAAAGTACTGCTGGAGATGGTTTACGAATGAGAGATAGTCGTTTTTTTGAAGCCCTTTTTTATCAACTCACAGGGCGGTATCAATCATTTTTGTCGGACAGCCGAACTTTCGGGTTAACTTTTAAAGAACTTTTAATCATTGATTCAACTACCATTCGGCTATTCAGCGATATTTTAAAAGGCGTTGGTCGAAACCCGATTAACGATGGGAGAAAGAAAGGTGGATTAAAAGTGCATATGTTAATCGACGCTTTGGCAGGTATCGCACGCTTTGTAAAAATCAGCGAAGCCAAACAACATGATAGGACATTTTTAAGAGATTTGAGACTCCCGGCACATAGTATGGTAACTTTTGACAAGGCCTACAATGACTACGAGCAGTTTGCAAAATGGACGAGTGAGAATATTTATTTTGTTACGCGACAAAAGGAAAACGCCGTTTATGTTTCTTTAGAGATAAAGGAAAAGAATAAAGTTTCAAAAAATAGTTCAGGCGTTTTAAAGGAAGAATATATTACCATCCAATACAAGATGGAAGGCCAACCTGAAAATTTGATTCTTCGCAGAGTTGAATATCAAGACGAGAAAAACAGACAGTACGTTTTTTTGTCAAACAATTTTTCCATTTCTGCCTTGGAGATCGCTTTGGTGTACAAGAAAAGGTGGGGAATTGAAATTCTATTCAAAAAAATGAAACAGAATTTTCAATTGAATTATTTCTATGGAGAAAATGAAAACGCTATCCGAACACAAGTTTGGTGCACTTTAATTGCGCAATTACTGCTGACTGTCGTTCAAAAAATGGCAAACACAAAAAAGGCCTTTTCAGTAATTGCTACTTTAATTCGAATTCATTTAATAAGCTTGCTAAGTTTATTAGAATTAATTCGAAATACAGATAAAAAATACAAACGCAAGAACGATAACTCACAAGGCATCCTGTTCCCAACGTGAAAATCGAACCCCGGTCATTTTAAAAACAAGAAAAGTGAAATTGAAAATCAGTAACTTGTGCTACTGAAAGGCCGCGTATTGGATTTAGTCGGTCAGCAGTGTAAAAAAGTATAAAGATCCAAAACTCGAATAATGCCTTACGGTAAATAAATATTGTTCATGCTAGAAGATGGCGTTTATTGTTTTGTTACCTCTATCCCATAACGTATTGCCTCTTGAAGTATATCAAGGTTAATATCATTCAATTTTTTGAATTTAATGCAATATCCACTCACGCTCGCTTTGCCAAGTTTTTTTTCATACGTCTTGGCTAAGAATGTCTTGTCATCGATACCAATGATATAGATGGAGATCCCCGTTGTATTTGCACTAAGACCAATTTGATAAAACTCTCTGGATTTTCCATCAGCATATTTTATTGATTGAAGTCCATAACCTATATTAGGATTAGAAACAATATTGCCTTCATTGTTTTTCCCATCCAAAAACCATAATTTACATTTCGGCATTATTTTCAGAATGCCCTTATGCAATCCTTCTAAGTCAATACGTTTAGCTTCAGGTTGACTTGCGATGTACTTTTTGATTTGTTCTTTTACGCTCATTTTTTATTGCTTAGGTAAACTTGCCAATAATTTTTCTAGGTTATTTAATGACATTGTGAATCCTTGTTTGAAACCTTCAAGTAGCTTCTCCATTCGTTCAAACGATTCATTAAATATAGTAATACTAACTTTTGTAATCCCGTTCTGCTCGCTGAAATTATAATCCCATTCAGATCCCGGCAATTGTGGATTTTCATCTTTGTCTGCAAAAGCATTGTACAATTTGAAATTGGTTTTGGGACTGATAGATGTGTATTTCTGGATGATCCAACTCTCTTGTCCATCCGGACCGACCATGGTATAAAATCTCTTTCCACCAACTTCAAAATTCATATATTTTGTTTTCGCTACATATGGTGCGGGCGCTGTCCATTGGTCAAGAATTTCTTGAGTGGTAAAAGCATCCCACACCAGAGAAATTTCAGCATCAAATTCTCTAGTTATGTATACTGTTTTTGCTGCTTTGTCAGCGGTAAAATCAAATAACAAATCGTTTTTCATTTTTTCTTTTTTTTAATTGTTGCTAATACTTTATCAAGTTGATTAAATTGTTTCTCCCAGTTCTTTTTGATTTGTTCCATCCATTTATCAATCTCTTTCATTTTTTCAATTTCAAGTGAGTAATAAATTTCTCTTCCTCGCTGTTCCTGATTTACCAATTCACATTCAGTAAGCATTTGAATATGCTTTGAAACAGCTTGTCGGCTGGTATGAAATTCTTCAGCAATAGCATTCGGAGTCATTGCTTGAGTAGCAAGTAAAACCAAGATTGCCCTCCGCGTTGGGTCGGCTAGCGCCTGAAATATATCTCTTCTCATTTGTGTAAACGACTTGTTATGCAACAAATCAGTTGCAAATATATGTGCAATAAATTGGTTGCGCAATGGTTTTGAAAAATATTTTTAATAGTTATATGAAATAACAGATAAGAAGAAAAATATAAAGTTTTTGTAATTATTCCTTAATAATACTGAGCCTCCAGCGTTTTTCTAGGTTTTTCGGAAGGCTTCCATCTAAAAGTACTTCCCCTAAAACAAAGGAAACTCCGGCTCCAATTCCGCCAATTAGTTTGGTGGAAGATGAATTGCTTGACAGAACCATAGTTCCTAATATTAATCCACTAAAGCTACAT
>JANPGA010000114.1:0-1607 GCA_031423735.1 Bacteroidota bacterium
GTAATTAAAACAGACTCCGCTGGTACTTTAATTTGGTGCAATAGATATAAATCAGGAACTCCTGTAAGCTCAAAGTTTAACTCTATTGTTAAAACTTCAGATGGCGGATATTTATTGTCTGGCAATATAGGCCCATGGAATGATCAACATATGTTTCTAGTTAAAATTGATTCGGCAGGCAGTAGTGGATGTAACACATTCCCGTATGCAATAACTTCTCAAACTGCTACAACTCCTCTTTCCAATACACCACATGCGCCTTTTGCAAGTGTACCTTTTAATTCATTAACGCATACAACTTATTCCTGTATAAACTCAACACTTACAGAAAATTTAATTTGCACCTATACAGGTTTAATTATGACTGAAAAACTAACTAATCTTTCTATTGCCCCTTCTTTCTTTACGGATGGATTTAAAATTAATTATGAACTAAACGAAGAATTAAAACTTGAACTATTTGATATTAGTGGCAGTTTGATTTTAACAAAACAAGTACATTCAGGCGATTGGATTCAAGCTGATCAATTAGCTTCTGGATATTATTTTGTTAGAGCTACAGGAAAGGTTTCAGGGGAAATTTTAAAAACTAAGATTTTAAAAATGTAATATTAGTTTACAGATAAATATTTAAATCCGTCAGATGAATATTTGGCGGATTTTTTTTAGAATTAATTTTTCAATTTTCAAAACTGTTGTCCTTAGTATGCAACTAAGCATTAAAACACTTTTTTAAGAAAAAATTGAATTTTGTAACTTTGTTTTTGTGATCTTATATGGAAATTATTTGGATGGTCCCTAGTTGCAAACTAAAGACATCATTGTAAACTTTTTCAATATATTGGAACAGGATTAATTTGATTTAAAAAGATTAACTAAGAAGTACGAGACTTCTTAGCAAACAAGATTTTTGAGCTTAGTATTCAATATTACTAATTTAGATTCTTGATTTTTTTCCTTTGCTGTCCTGAGTTTGCAACTCAGGACTAAACTACTTTTGAGCATAAATAATAATTATGTAACAAATTAAATTAGATATTTCAATTAAGTTGAAGTGATTTGCTATACTTGAGGATTGTCCTTAATTGCAAACTAAGGACAGCGTTGAAGTAATTTTATTTTATAAAGTACATGCCATTTAGAGAAGCGGTTCGATAAAAATAATTTCCTTTCTCAATAATAAGTTTTCCATCAATATAATACCCTCTATTACCAATTCTTATAATTATATTATCATAATTAATATCAATCATACGATCCAAATTTAATGAATATGCATGTCCAATTTGAATAATTTCACCAACGACATCATTTTCCCTTATGTGCTTTTCAGATAAAAGATTAAAAGTTTTACCTTTGGATTTTAGCGAAATCCAATAGTAATAATTTAATGTAAGACTATCAACTTTTTCAACTTTATACTTTGGAGCAACAACCTTAATCTTGCAAAAAGAAATTAGAGGTATAATAGGTAATAAATATATAATCATCTTTAGGTAATTGATCATCTTCGGAAGTTGTTTGTGGTTTACTTTCTCCCCATGCGGTCCTAAGTATGCAAATAGGACTAAACTAGTTCTGTGCATAATTCATACTTTTGAAACAAG
>JANPGA010000115.1:0-1530 GCA_031423735.1 Bacteroidota bacterium
CATTTTTGGGCACCCGATGTTTATGAAGGATCACCTACATTAGTAACTGCGTTTATGTCAACTGTTGTTAAAACAGCCGCGTTTGCCGCATTTTATCGTTTATTTGTTACTTGTTTTTCTGATCTTTCCGGATGGTGGGGCGAATCTTTAGCAATCGTTTCAGCGCTTACCATGCTTACTGGAAATATTTTGGCAGTAATGCAGCAAAATTTTAAAAGAATGCTCGCATACTCTAGTATTGCTCATGCTGGTTATATGTTAATGGCAATTGTGGTGATGAATAAAGTTTCAGCTGGCGCTATCTTTCTTTATGCATCGGCATACTCAGTTGCTAGTCTTGGAGCCTTTTCTTGTTTGCATTATTTAAGCATAAACGGAAATGAAAAGGTTTCAAATCTTCGAGGATTATTCGCAAAACAACCTTTTAATGCTGGTTTACTATGTTTAATGATGCTTTCATTAGCCGGAATTCCTCCATTAGCTGGATTCTTTGCTAAATATTATCTTTTTTATGGTGCAATAGAAGGAGGCTATTTATGGCTAGTTTTGGTAGCTGTATTAAGCTCACTTATTGGTGTATATTACTATTTTAGAGTGGTTTACACAGTATTTATACCCCGTCAAGTTGAAGATGGCGAGTTACTTGAAATACCAAACGGTCATAAGTTACTACTTACTATTGCAGCCGTTTTATCCCTTTTAATGGGAGTATTCCCAGGAATTTTACAAGGACTGATTTAAGTGCTATGAGGATCGGCTTCCTTTTTTTACCTTTGTGATAATTGTATCCATGTAAAATCGACTAAACTTCTATTTTTCAAAATTCATCTATGCCATTAATACTTAAAAAAATTTTAAAATGGTGCAAGAAACCAATTTGGTTGTATTGCCTAATTTTCATTTTTCTTATTTCCAAGATAAGTGCATCCCCAATTGAAAGCGACTTAAGTTATACCTTCCAAAAAGAAAGTTCTAGTCCTTTAGTGATTGGATTAACTTTTTCTGTGTCAAATTTTAATGGGTTTAATATTAGTTGTAATGGAGCAAGTGATGGAAGTATTACAGTAATACCAAGTGGAGGTGTGGCCCCTTATACATTTTTATGGTCGAACGGCGGTGTAATCGACAACATTTCTGGACTTGTTGCTGGCACCTATGGTGTAACAGTTACAGATAACAATGGAGATACTCAATTTGATCAAGTTACCTTAACAGCGCCAACTCAAATAAATTTAATTACATCTATCTCTAACATTACTTGTTTTGGTGGAAGTAATGGCGCAGTCGATTTAACTGTAAGTGGAGGCTCTCCAACTTATACTTATTTATGGAGAAGTGGTGACCTCACTCAAGATCTAACTGGAAAACTTGCAAGCACTTATACAGTAACGGTTACGGATGCGAATTCATGTACAGCAACAACTTCTGCAATTATTTCTCAACCATCTGCATTAGTATTATCAACGTCAGTTACTAACGTACTTTGTAATGGCGCTTCAATAGGTGCTGTTGATTTAACCGTAAGTGGAG
>JANPGA010000116.1:0-7088 GCA_031423735.1 Bacteroidota bacterium
TGGAACATACAATGACAATGACCCTATAGCAGTTTTAGATGTTACAATTCTTTCAGAAAGAGTTTTAGCACCACTTTTAAATATAGTTGATTTAAGAAAAGATAAACGTATTGATTTCGTAGGTGGCTTACGAGGATTAGGCGAATTAAAAACAAGAGTAGATAGTGGTAAAATGGCTGCAGCATTTGCATTATATCCAGTTACCATGAAACAACTTATTGACATCGCTGATAGCGGAGAAATCATGCCTCCTAAAACAACTTGGTTTGAACCAAAACTTCGTTCAGGATTAATTGTTCACACATTAGATTAATATTAACCTATAGCTAATATCAAACCGTGCAGTAATTAACTTATTTTCTGCACGGTTTTTTATTTAATTAAAAATTTGATTATGAAAGAAGTAATTCCATTCAGAATTGTAGAGAATTTAACTGAACTACATAATATTGCTTCAAAGGCAGGAACAGGTGCAGACGCAGGGCTGAATTATTACAAACTAGGATCACGTAATCTACTTTTCAAACTAGAAGCGAGTACAAGAATTCTTCGTTTCTCAATTAGCAAAAAGCAATTTAATAAAGCTTACGATCAATTTAAAGAGAATGAAGATGTTCTTGGAACATATGATTACCATGAAGCATTATTTATTGGAATAGAAAATAAAAAAGATATTGATCCAAAATTTATAGCTTACTTTAAAAAAAATAAAGATGATTATCAATTAGAGTTGACTAAATTTCTAATTAATAAAAAATGGATTGGAAACAAAGTAAATACCTATACAGAACTAATAGGTGAATTTGCAAAAGTTGATTATCCAAAAGCAAAAGATCTCAGAAAAGATTTAGCAGAATATATTATAAATCAACTTAACAAAGCTCAAAGTGCATATGAGGACGGGAGTTTAGATGTAAATGATTTAGAGGGAGGACTTCATGAGATAAGAAGGAAATTAAGATGGATAAGTATCTATGCTCAAGTTTGTAATGGATGGATTCAACTGAGAGAAAATAAAAAAATACCAGTAGCTTTAAATAAATACCTAACAAAGGAAATAATAAATTCTCCATTCAACAAACTTCCAAAACCTCCTCAAAATTTTAATTCGTTAATTATTGATTCTGCCAACTTTTATGCATTAAGCTGGATTATTTCAGAACTAGGCAAATTAAAAGATCAAGGTTTAAAAACTAAAGCTATTAAAGAAGCAATTTCTGCTTGTAAAATTGTAAATAAAGAGCAAATAAAATTAATTAGAGAAACTTATTCGGTACCTGAAACATCCTTGATAGAAATTCCAAAACAAGCTAAATTAATTCTTGATACGTTCTTTTTAAAAGATCAAATAGGACAAAAAATTATTACAAATCTAGAAGATAGTATTTAGCAAATGAAAAACATAATTTATGAAAGTGATTATCAAGAAATTGTTACTCGAACACAATCGATAAAATCAGATTCAGAAAGACAATGGGGAAGTATGAATGCTGGTGAAATGATCGTTCATTGTACTGATCCACTTCGTGAAGCCTTAGGTACTAGAATAACGAGACCATACAATAATTGGTTTTATAAAACTATTGGTAAATTTTTAATTTTTTATGTAATCCCATTCCCAAAAGGAAAAGCAGCTTCGCCTAATGAATATGATGTAAAGAAAAAAGGAACTACACCAATAAATTTTATGAATGACAAAGAAGTACTTTTGAAATTGTTAAGTAATTTTTATCATACTGATTCTTCCTTTAACTTTTCTCAACATCCAATGTTTGGCAATCTAAGTAAAAAAGAATGGGGACGACTTACTTGGCTTCATCTTGATCATCATTTAAGGCAATTTAGCAATTAATTAATGATGGAAAAAATATTACTTCTTCATGGTGCCTTAGGCTCAACATTACAATTAAAACCTTTAACTGATTTATTGAAGGATCGCTTTGAAATTTTCGACTTTAATTTCTCTGGACATGGAGGGAAATCATTTAATAAAAATGGCATTTCTATTACTAATTTATCAACTTCACTAGCTGATTTTATTTGTGAAAAAAATCTAAATAACTGCAATGTATTTGGATATAGTTTGGGGGGATATATTGCTTTTAATTTACAATTAAATAGGCAAGTAAATTTTAATAAAATTATTACACTTGCAACTAAATTTGAATGGAATATTGAGACATCAAATATTGAAATTAGTAAATTAAATCCAGAAAAAATAGAATTAAAAATCCCTGAATTTGCAAAGCAATTAGCCACTATTCATTACCCTAACGATTGGAAACAACTCGTAAATGAAGTAGCATTAATGATAAAGGATTTAGGAACAAATCACATTAACGAATCACAGTGGAAAGAGATTGAATGCCCCGTAAGAATTTGCATAGGTGATCGCGATCAAATGGTTAGGATTGAAGAGTCGCTTCGAGTATATCGATCAATAATAAATGGTTCATTTTCGGTATTTCCTGAAACCTATCATCCAATTGAAAAAATAAATTACAATCGTTTAGCAATGGAAATAAAACAATTTATGCTATAGAATATGTCGATAAATATTGACTCTTACAATAAAATCCTATCGAAAGCAATTAGTTACGATGCTGAGTTAATTGCTGTTTCCAAAACAAAGCCTGTTGATGATGTTAAGGAACTCTATGGCATTGGTCAATTGGATTTTGGTGAAAACTACGTACAAGAATTATTAGAAAAACAACTTCATTTTAAAGATGAAATTAGCTGGCATTTTATTGGTCACTTACAAAGTAATAAAGTAAAAACGATACTTCCATTTACAACTTTGATTCATGGTGTTGATAGTTTTAAATTGTTACAAGAAATAAACAAGCAAGCGGAAAAATTAAATATTGATGTTGATTGTTTATTGCAAATTCATATAGCTACAGAGGAATCAAAGTTTGGATTTAGTGAATCAGAAGTAGAGTCATTATTGTTATTCCCTGAGATGATAGCATTGCAAAATATAAATGTTAGAGGGTTAATGGGAATGGCTACACTAACTGATAATAAAAATCAAATTGCAGAAGAATTTTTGAGTTTAAAAAGAATATACGACAATTGTAAATTAATGACTCCAAATCCAAGAATTTTCAATATTTTATCGATGGGAATGACAAGTGATTATGAAATTGCTTTAGATTGTGGAAGTACTATGATTCGAATCGGAAGTGCTATCTTTGGGGGGAGGGTTTAAAACACAAACCGAAGAAATCGGTTTGTGTTTTAAAATTACGAATTACGAATTACGAAATAAAAAATAAGATATGAAATATTCGATTGCGATACATGGTGGGGCTGGGACGATTACGAGATCGTCGATGACGGCGGAGAAAGAGAAAGCTTATACTGATGCTTTAGGTGCTGCATTAAAGGCTGGAAATGATATTTTAGCAAATGATGGAAGTGCATTGGATGCTATTACAGCTGCTGCAATAAGTTTGGAAAACTGTCCGCTTTTTAATGCTGGAAAAGGAGCTGTTTTTACTGCTGATGGTAAACATGAAATGGATGCATCAATAATGCGTGGCGACAACTTAGAAGCTGGAGCAATATCAGGAGTTATGAATGTTCGAAATCCAATAGAATTGGCAAGAGCTGTGATGGAAAAATCAGAGCACGTTTTTTTATCTGGTTTGGGTGCTGAAAAATTTGCCAGAGAAAATGGATTAGCTTTTGAAGATGATCATTATTTTTATGATGCATTTCGCTTTGAACAATTTCAAGAAGCACAAAAAGAAGGTCGTATTCAAATGGATCATACAGAAATACACGATAAAAAATTTGGAACTATTGGTGCTGTTGCATTAGATCAACATGGGAATCTAGCTGCATGCACAAGTACAGGTGGAATGACCAATAAAAACTATAATCGCATTGGCGACACTCCTATTATTGGTGCAGGAACTTATGCAAATAATAATACTTGTGCAATAAGCTGTACTGGTCATGGAGAATATTTTATTAGAGCTGTAGTTGCTTATGATATTTCCTGTTTGATGGAATATGGAAAATTAAATTTGCAAGAAGCTTGTGATAAAGTAGTGATGGAAAAACTGGTAAAAATTGGAGGAGAAGGTGGTCTTATCGCGATCGATAAAGAAGGGAATATTTCATTACCTTTTAATTCAGAAGGAATGTATAGAGGGTATCAAAAAAATGGAGAAAATCCAACAATATTAATTTACAAATAAGTACTGGTGGAAATTTCTTGAATTTAAAAAACTATTTTCCAGGAGTATTGCACTTTTCTATCCTAGCTTTTTTACCTCTTCCAGAATTATTGTTTCCGCACTTACCGAAATGCTTAATGGTTATCCCTAAATAAATATCAGCACCATAAGTGTTAGTTATCCCAATAAACGGCCCAAGCATATCCGTACCTAAAGTAAATGAGCCATACCTAAAGGCAAGTCCTACTCTTGGTCGAAAATAATCGTAAAGTGAAATTGGTAGAGCAACTTCAAATCGTCTAGTTTCATAACGAGGAATAATAGCAATTTCATTGGAACGCTTAATTTCTCGTTTACTAAAACCTATTCGTTGAACTAAACTGAAATTTACGAATAAACGTGGTTTAAAACATATATCAGCTTGAATACTTATTGCTGCTGGAGTAAACATAGTAAATCCATATTTATCTAAAGACAAATTTGGTGCACCTAAAAATTGATTTGCTAAAATCGTATCGGTATAACCTATGCCATTAAATTTTACAGTGTCAAATCCTGACCAAACTGTACCAACATCATTAAACTTAAAAGTTCTTGCTTCATTATTATATCGAATATACCCTAAGTCAATTATTGAAACTCCTAATTTAACATCATATGGCTTATCGTCTTTACTTTTTGAGCAAGGATTATAGAAATTATCATTTCTATTTAAATAATATTGAACACCAATATCTGTAGAAAAGCCATTGCCTCTATTTTTTAATGTTCCAGCTAAACCGCCATCTCCATTTATTGGTGTAGCATGGCCCATCTCTAAATTTAAATTATCAACTACCAAAAGTGAATCATTTTTTACATTATAATCAAACGAGTTAACATTTGCATATTAAGCATTCAATCCATAATTATATTTTAAATTTATGGCAGCAGTTACAAACGACTCTTTTGAATCATTAATAACCGCTCCACCTGTAATTGCTAATTCATGCCAATTTAACAAAGCAACATTTGCATTATTAGTAGTGTAATTAATATTTTGCTGAGGAGTATATGTAAATCCTTCTTTAATAAATTTTGCTAAGTGAAAAGGTACGCCGTTAGCACTTAATTCAAGGCGAGTTGATAAATGAAAACCCAAAGAGAATTTTTTGCCAACCCAAATAAATGCGGGATATTTTACAAATGCAGAACTATATGCAAATTTATTTGGGGTTTTAGTGTAATTATCTGTTAATCTATCTTGTTCAACAGATTCCCCTTTAAAGCTTTTTCTAAAAAGTTTGCTTTTAGCAGCTAAGTACATGTAATTATTAGTGAGTGATGCATCTAAAGAAACAAGATGGATTTCCCATTTATATGGAGCGGCTACTATTGAAGCTGGATTAAGATCAGTTCCCATCTGACCTGCATAATTACTTGGCGCAGCCCCCCACATTTCTTGTGAGAATCCTGGAAGATAATTTACCAGGCAAAGTATCAAAATTGCAAAATACCGCCTCATTTATATAAGATTTAGATATATACGTAACTAAACGTAAAATCGATTTCCTTAATCAAACTTAAACGGAATAAAAAAAAATAAGTTGTATTTACAAACTTAACAAGAAAAAATTAATGAAGAATGGGATTAAACAAGAGTTAAACAAACATTTTACCTGGATTTAGAATATTATTTGGGTCGAATAACTTCTTAATTCCCTTTTGCAGATTTATTTGAGTTGGATTAAAGGGGATATTCATGTATTCCTTTTGCACCCATCCTATTCCATGTTCTCCAGAAATAGTTCCGCCAAGATCTACACATAGTTGGAATATTTCACGTATCCCTAGAGGAACTTTAGTATTCCAATCCTCATCAGTCATACCATCTTTAATAATATTTACGTGCAAATTACCATCACCAGCATGACCATAGCAAACGGACCTAAAACCGTATTTCGTACCAATTTCTTTTACTCCTTTCAACAACTTCGGCAATTCTGCACGAGGAACAACAGTATCTTCTTCTTTGTAAACAGAATGCGACTTAACAGCTTCACCAGCCGAGCGACGCGCACGCCACAAGTCTGCTTTTTGTTGAGCAGTATCTGCGAAGAGTACTTCATCACATTCATACTGATAAAGTAATTCGGAAATTTTTTCGCATTCTTTAAACAGTACATCGCGATCGTTGCCATCCACTTCAATTAGTTAATGTGCATTAATCTCATCTTTGAGTGGAATTTTTACATCAACATGTTTCATTACAAACAAAAGACAATCACGTTCCATGAATTCCAAAGCTGATGGAGTTAATCCCGCTCTGAAAATTGCAGACACCGCTTCACATGCTTTTTCTGCACTGAAAAAAGGTACGAGCATTAAAAGATTTTCTGTTGGCAGCGGAAGTAATTTGAAAACAATTTTTGTAATGATACCGAGCGTTCCTTCACTCCCAATCAAAAGTTGCGTAAGGTTATAACCGGTTGAATTTTTTAAAACGTTTGCGCCTGTCCAGATAATTTCTCCTGTTGGCAAAACCACTTCGCAATTCAACACATAATCTTTTGTTACTCCATACTTCACAGCCTTTGGTCCACCGGCACTTTCGGCAAGATTCCCACCGAGAAAACAAGAACCACGGCTTGCAGGATCAGGCGGATAAAACAATCCTTTTTCCATTACTGCATTTTGAAATACTTGATTGATCACACCCGGTTCGACAGTAGCTTGTAAATTTCTTTCATCGATCTGAATGATCTTGTTCAAGCGATCAGTTGCAATAACTAATCCGCCAAAAATCGGAAGCGCACCACCACTCAATCCTGTTCCAGCTCCTCGTGGAGTTACTGGAACCTTAGCTTGATTGCATATTTTAAGAAGTAGAGAAATCTCTTCAGCATTAGAAGGTCGAGC